>JANQLP010000139.1 GCA_028280515.1 Hyphomicrobiales bacterium | reverse complement strand
GAGCAAAATCCGATTAGGTTGACTCACCCTGTTTCAACCTAATCGGATAAATTTGCTCTATATCTTAAAGTGCTAGAGCATCTTTATGCGTTCAGATTTGGCGACGAAACGCGTCAATCTGAACGCATGATGCTCTAGGTTTCCTGCACCGCAGTCGCCGTTGTGATCGGAAGGGCGTCGTCGGCACCCCATTCGCTCCACGATCCGTCATACACGGATGTCTGGCGATGACCGAGAATAGCCAGCGCGAGCGCGAGGATGCTGGCCGTCACGCCGGAGCCGCATGTTGTCGCAACCGGCTTTCCGAGATCGACGCCGGCCTGCTCGAACACCGCCTTCAACTCCGCGGCCGACTTGAGCGTTCCGTCGTCATTCATCAGATCGGCGTACGGCAGATTGAGCGATCCCGGGATATGACCCGAGCGCAGGCCCGGACGTGGCTCGGGGGCCTCGCCGCGAAACCGGTCTGCCGAGCGCGCATCGACAATCTGCTCGGTGCCGTTCTGTGAACTCGCCAGCATGTCGTCCCGGTCCCGTATGAGCTCGCCGATCCGGCGCGACGTGAAATGGCGCTCCGTGCGTGCGGCCGGCGGTCCGTCCTCAAGCGGCAGACCCTCGCGCTTCCACTTGGCGAGGCCGCCGTTCAGGAGGCCGACGTCGTCCTTGCCCATGGCACGGAAAGTCCACCATACCCGGGCCGCGGAGAACATGCCGTCCGCGTCATAGACAACGACGCGCATGCCGTCACCGATACCCATTTTCCGCATCCGGGAAGAGAACTTTTCGGGGCCCGGAAGCATGTGGGGAAGGGGAGAGGTCTCGTCGCAAATCTCGTCGATGTCAAAAAACACCGCGCCCGGGATGCGCGCCTCAACATATTCTTCATAAGGTTTGCGCGGACTTCCAGGCAGGTACCAGCTGGCGTCGACGACCACGATGTCGGGCGCGTCGAGATGCGCCGCCAACCAGTCCGTCTCGACAAGCCATTTCGCCGAATGATCGTTCATGCCCGTTGTCCCTCGTAAAACTGAACCGCCAGGATATCAGTTGACGGCGATGCGCACCCTGCGGTTTTTTGTGCCCTTTTTCTCGATCTTGCTGACGTCGACCGTGCCGATCTCGTTGGTCCGGGCCACGTGCGTGCCGCCGCACGGTTGAAGATCCACATCCCCGACGGCAATCAGCCGTACCTTGCCGGTCCCCATCGGGGGTTTGACGGACATCGTCCGCACCAGGTCGGGCTGCGCCTCCAGTTCCTCATCGGTAATCCAGCGGATCGCGACCTCATGGTCCTGGGCGACGAGCTTGTTGATCTCTTCCGTCAGCGCCTCCTTGTCGAGGCCGCCATCGGGAATGTCGAAATCGAGCCGGCCCTCGCCGTCGCCGACCGACCCGCCGGTGACGGGGTAGGGCAGGATGGCGCACAAAAGATGAAGCGCCGTATGCACCCGCATGCGGGCATAGCGTATTTTCCAGTCGACAATACACTGGACGGTCTCACCGACCGCCGGCAGATCCTGTCCCTCCGCGGGCACATGCACGATCGCGCTGCGGTCCTTCTCGTAAACGGTCGTGGCAATTTCCGTTTTCGACCCGTCGGGCCGCTTGAGCTTGCCCGCATCGCCCGGCTGTCCGCCACCTGACGGATAAAACACCGTACGGTCGAGTATGATGCCGCCCAGATCGTTGACGGCCGTGACTTTCGCCTCGCACGATTTCGCGTAGCTGTTGGCGCGGAACAGCTCTTTAGTTTGGCTCATTGGTGTCTCCCTCACCACCTGTATGCCATCTAGACCTTGACGTCCGGGATTTCCGGCGCAGGGCTCTCGAGCCACGACGGAACCGGCAGTCCCTTTTCCTTGAGAAACGCCGGGTTGTAGAGCTTGCTCTGGTAGCGGCTGCCGTGGTCGCAGAGAATGGTCACAATGGTGTGGCCGGGTCCCATCTCCCTGGCCAGACGAATGGCGCCGGCAACGTTGATGCCCGTCGACCCGCCCATAAGCAGCCCTTCCTTCTCGGCAAGATCGAAGACGATCGGGATCGCCTCCTCGTCCGGGACGATATACGGATGGTCGACCTTGATGTCCTCGACAATGCATGTCGAGCGCCCCAGGCCGATGCCTTCCGAGATCGACCCGCCCTCCGACGCTTTCGCCTCACCGGTGGAGAACAGCGAGTACATCGCAGCTCCGCGCGGGTCGGCGCACCCGATCACAATGTCATTCTTCTTCTCGCGCAGGAACGTCGATGTCCCGGCAAGCGTGCCACCGGTCCCCACCGCGCAGATGAAGCCATCGATCTTGCCGCCGGTCTGCTCCCAGATCTCCGGACCCGTGGTCGTGTAGTGGGCCGAGCGGTTATCCATATTGTTCCACTGGTCGGCGAACAGAACGCCGTTGGGCTCGGTCTCGGCCAGTTTCTCGGCTAGCCGCCGTGCAATGTGCTGATAGTTGTTCGGGTCCTTGTAGGGCAGGGCGGGCACTTCGATCAGTTCGGCGCCACCGAGGCGAAGCGTGTCCTTCTTCTCCTGGCTCTGCGTCTCGGGGATGACGATCCACGTGCGATAGCCGCGCGCGCGCGCCACGAGCGCGATGCCGATGCCCGTGTTGCCGGCCGTGCCCTCGACAATCAGACCACCGGGCTTCAGATCGCCGCGGCGCTCGGCCTCCAGAATCATGTGCCGTGCCGGACGATCCTTGACCGATTGCCCGGGATTGAGGAACTCGGCCTTGCCGAGAATGGTGCAGCCGGTCAGCTCGGACGGTCCGCGCAATTTTATGAGCGGCGTGTTGCCAATCGCCTCGACAACGCTGTCTCTAATGTCCAACGGAATCTGCCTTTTGGTGAAGGGGTGGTTTTTGCAGTGGTGTCACGAGTCTACAAACGGTACGGCTAGGCTTCAACCTCAAACCAGGTGGCCATGCCGCCGGCCTGATGCTCGAGCATGTGACAGTGCAGCATCCACTTGCCCGGATTGTCCGCCACGAAATAGACGGTGCGCGTCTCGCTGGCCTCCATGAGAAGCGTATCGCGCCACGGTGCATCGCTGTGCGCTTCCCGGAAATGATGACCGTGAAAATGCATCGCGTGCGGCCAGCGGGTATCGTTGACCATGCGCACGGCGACCGTTTGCCCCTTCCGCGCAGTGAACAGCGGGGTTTCCGGCCTGCCGGCAACCCCGTTGAAGGCCCAGACCAGACCGTGCTTTCGAACGAGTTCGCGAATGCCGAGACTCTCGCCCTTGTAAACGATCTGGTCCACTTGCCCCATGGCGCCGCCCGTCATGACCAGATCGACTTCTTTGGCCGACGCCATGTCGGGTTCGGGAAGGCCGTTGCTGGCGAGAGTCGGCGCACCGGCCTTGCCGGGCAGCGGCTCCTCCGGACCGTAGACAAAGCGCGCCGCGACCAGACGGCTTTGCGAGACTTCGGTGATCGCCTGTGTCGCGCCGGGGGCGCCGGTCATGCGGATAAAGAGGTCGACCCGCTGCCCCGGCCCCAGCGTCGCCATCTCGTTCTTGAGCGGACGTGGCGGGACCGGCTGACCGTCGATTGCCAGCACCTGCGGTTTCAGCCCCTCGAACCGCAACGTTAATACCCTTGCGTTACAGGTGTTGATCAGACGCAGGCGCAGACGCTCGCCGGAACGAACCTTGAATTCGGCCAGAGGCTTCCCGTTGATCGCCAGAATGTTGCCGAGCCGCCCCGCATGCGCCCGGTCGCGAATGGACCCGAAACTTGCCTCATGAATCTTGCCGTCTTCCTCAAGGCGCCAGTCATCCGCGATGACGATGAGGTCCTGATCGACATCAGGGGCATCGCGCTCCTCGACGATCAACGCGCCATAGAGGCCGCGCGCGACCTGTTCCCAGGACCGGTTGTGCGGGTGATACCAGAAGGTCCCCGCGTCCGGGACCGTGAAGCGGTAGTCGAACGTCTCGCCCGGTGGAACCGGGTCCTGTGTCAGACCCGCCACGCCGTCCATGGCATTCGCGATCCGTATGCCGTGCCAATGGATCGTGGTGGGCTGCGAGAGCCCGTTCCTGAACCGCACCCAGATCTCGCCGCCCTGCCTGGCGCGCAAGACAGGTCCGGGCACACGGCCGTCATATCCCCAGATTGGCGTATCGGCGTCAGAAGTCTCCAGCAGGTTGGCCGTCCCCGGACGGGCCTCAAGCAGAATCGGGCCGCCGGCCAGAGCGGCGGATACAGGCAAAATGCCGCCGACGCTCAACGCGGCGGCAGAGGCGGATGCGGCGAGAAACTGTCTGCGTGTCGGGCGAATGATGTGCATGTTGTTCCTTTTTGGCGGGAGCATATACAGAGCGTACACCGCATTGCCAGCGCATTGCATGGGGTCGGGCGTTGCGTTCTCGGCGGGCTTGCACGATATGTCGGTGCAAGAGGCTAGCCGCGATTGAATCCTGTGTGATATAGGAGGCGCGTCCGGCAGCGGGCGTGGTGGAATTGGTAGACACGCCAGATTTAGGATCTGGTGGCTTCGGCCGTGGGGGTTCAAGTCCCTCCGCCCGCACCAAAACGTCTCAAGGAACAACGCCTGCTACATTCCCGAAGCAGCTGAACATTTGGCAAGACAACCCGAAGCAAGACCGTCATGGAAGTTATTGAAACCACATCGGATGGCCTGAAACGCGAACTCAAGGTCAAGATCGCCGCCAGCGAACTCAACGAGCGTTTGTCCAAGCGGCTGGACGAGCTGAAGACGCAGGTCAATCTGAAAGGATTCCGGCCCGGCAAGGTGCCGGTGGATCACCTGCGAAAGGTCTATGGCCGCTCGGTCATGGCGGAGATCCTCGAGCAGACGATCTCCGAGAGCACGCAAAAGGCGATTGCCGACCGCAAGGAACGCCCGGCGCTGGACCCGGATATCTCGGTCACCGAGGACAGCGAAGAGATCGAGAAGGTCATCGCCGGGGACTCCGATCTGGACTACACGATCTCGTTCGAGGTGCTCCCGGATATCGAAGTCACGGACCTCACCAAACTCAAACTCGAGAAGCCCGTGGTCGAGGTTACCGACGAGGAGGTCGACAACAGCCTGAAGCGAATCCATGAGGACGCCGTTTCATACGAGAAGAAAGACGGCAAGGCGGAAGACGGCGATCAGGTCACGATCGACTATCAGGGCAAAATCGACGGCGAGGCCTTCGATGGCAGCACGGCGGAGAATGCACCGGTCGTGCTCGGCAAGGCCACGTTCATTCCCGGTTTCGAGGAAGGCCTGAAAGGCGTAAAGGCCGGCGACAAGAAAACCATCGACTGCACGTTTCCGAAGGACTATCCGGCGAAGGAGCTGGCGGACAAGAAAGCCAAGTTCGACGTCACCGTGAAAGAGGTCGCCGGGCCGGAGCTTGCAAAGCTCGACGACGAGTTTGCGAAGAAGCTCGGCTACGACACGCTTGCCGGACTGCGCGATGCGGTCGAAGCCCGCGTCAAGGAAGAGTATGAGTCTGTATCAAAGGCCCGCCTGAAGCGCGAGCTGCTCGACAATCTGGACAAGACGCACAAGTTCGAGGTTCCGGCAACGCTGGTGGAGCGGGAGTTCGAGTCCGTCTGGCAGCAGGTCAACGGGGAGCTCGAGAAGGCCGGCCGCACCTTCGAAGATGAGGACACCACCGAGGAGAAGGCCCGCAAGGAATATGAAGAGCTTGCCGAGCGGCGCGTGCGCCTCGGCCTCGTGCTCTCGGACATTGGCGAGAAGAGCGAAGTCAAGATCTCCGACGAGGAGGTCAACCAGGCGCTCATGGAGCGTGTCCAGCAGTTCCCCGGTCAGGAGCGCGAAGTGTTCGAGTTCTATCAGAAGAACCCGCAGGCGGTGGCCGAGCTTCGAGTGCCGATTTTCGAGAACAAGGTCATCGACCACATTCTCGACCAGGCGAGCGTGAAGGAAAAGAAGGTCACGGTCGAGGAGCTGCTGAAGAGCGGCGAAGACGAGGACGACGAGAGCTGATCTCTGCAAGGCTATTCAGGGGTCAGCCGAACGTGACCGCTAAGGGCGCTCGCAGCCCGTGAGCCAAGGCAGCGCGGCTGCCCTTGCGTTTTGTCAATAATGTCCAAGACTACCGCGAATCGGCTAACAGTATGGCCGGGCGCGACATCGTCCAGCCAGATCGCCCGACAGGAATGGGTGTTGGAATAAGGAGCAATGCGTATGCAAGACCCAGTCGACACTTACATGAACACGCTTGTGCCCATGGTTGTCGAGCAGACCAACCGCGGCGAGCGGGCTTATGACATCTACTCACGCCTGCTCAAGGAGCGGATCATTTTCGTTACCGGCGTGATCGAGGACCACATGGCGTCCCTCGTGACGGCGCAGCTTCTTTATCTCGAAGCGGACAATCCGAAGAAGGAAATCGCCATGTACATCAATTCGCCGGGCGGCGTCGTCACGTCCGGAATGGCGATGTACGACACCATGCAGTTCATCCGCCCGCCGGTTTCCACGCTTTGTACCGGACAGGCCGCATCGATGGGGTCGCTGCTTCTGACTGCCGGCGAAAAAGACATGCGCTTCGCGCTGCCCAATGCGCGCATCATGCTGCATCAGCCGTCCGGGGGCTTTCAGGGGCAGGCGAGCGACATCGAACGCCATGCCGAGGACATCATCAAGACCAAGCGCAAGCTGAACGAGATCTACGTTCAGCACACCGGGCAGAACTATGAAACGATTGAAACCACCCTCGACCGCGACTACTTCATGAATGCGGAAGAGGCGAAGGAGTTCGGGATCGTTGACGATGTCATTTTGAAACGCACTTCGCCGGAAGATGAGCCAGAAGGGGACAAACCGGAAAATGGTGGGGATTAATGGCCCCGAAATGCGCGATTGATGGAAAAGTGGTCCGACTCTTGCTGCGCAAGCGCGCATGTTTCTGCTAACATCACGAAAAAATGCTGAGGCTGTAACCTACCCGGCGCGCCAAAACCGCCTACATTAACGTAGAGACAGAGCATGACGGACATAGAATGGCCGCGTGCCGGAGCGCGAGATATCCGTCAGGAGTTTGGTTACGATCAGGAGAGAGGAGAACCGTTGAATTAATCAATTCTTGATCAATGAACGAATAGCATGTTGAGTTCACAGGGTCGGGGGTTCTTCCCACCTCACATTCGGCCTTCGCGGGCTCGGCGCACCAGGACGACAGCTCCGCTGGACAAACGGCGGTTTTGTGGTCAGCCTTACGGCCAGACCGGACCAGGATGAGTAGAATGAGCAAATCCAGCGGTAACGATTCCAAGAACACTTTGTATTGTTCCTTCTGCGGGAAAAGCCAGCACGAGGTTCGCAAGCTCATTGCCGGGCCGACCGTGTTCATCTGCGATGAATGCGTCGAGCTGTGCATGGATATCATCCGCGAGGAGAACAAGAGCTCGCTGGTCAAGTCGAGCGACGGTGTTCCCACGCCGACCGAGATTTGCACGGTTCTGGACGACTATGTGATCGGTCAGGATCACGCCAAGCGCGTCCTTTCCGTCGCCGTTCACAATCACTACAAGCGGCTCAACCACTCCGGAAAGAACGCGGACGTGGAGCTCGCCAAATCGAACATTCTGCTGATCGGTCCGACCGGCTGCGGCAAGACCCTGCTCGCGCAAACGCTGGCCCGTATCCTCGACGTGCCGTTCACAATGGCCGACGCGACGACCCTGACCGAGGCTGGTTATGTCGGCGAGGACGTCGAGAACATTATTCTCAAGCTGCTGCAGGCCGCCGACTACAATGTCGAGCGCGCGCAGCGCGGTATCGTCTATATCGACGAGGTCGACAAGATTTCCCGCAAGTCCGACAACCCGTCGATCACCCGCGACGTGTCGGGCGAGGGCGTGCAGCAAGCGCTGCTGAAGATCATGGAAGGGACTGTCGCGAGCGTTCCGCCGCAGGGCGGGCGCAAACATCCGCAGCAGGAGTTCCTGCAGGTCGACACGACGAACATCCTGTTCATCTGTGGCGGCGCCTTCGCCGGCCTTGAAAAGATCATCTCGCAACGCGGCCGCACCACGTCGATCGGTTTCGGCGCCACGGTGGAATCCGACGACGAGCGCAAGATGGGTGAATTGCTCAAGGGCGTGGAGCCGGAGGATCTGCTGAGGTTCGGACTCATTCCGGAGTTCATCGGGCGCGTTCCGGTGATCGCGACACTGGAGGACCTCGACGAGGACGCTCTGGTCAAGATCCTGATGGAGCCGAAGAACGCGTTGGTGAAGCAGTATCAGCGTCTGTTCGAGATGGAAGACGTGCAACTGACGTTTTCGGACGATGCGCTTTCGGGAATTGCCCGCAAGGCGATCGAACGCAAGACGGGCGCGCGCGGTCTGCGCTCCATCATGGAGGGTATCCTCCTCGATACGATGTTCGATCTGCCGAGCTTCAAGGGCATTGAGGAAATCGTCATCAGCCCGGAAGTTGTGGAAGGTTCGGCCCGTCCGCTGCGGATTTACTCCGAGCGCGCCGAGGAAATTGAATCCAGCGCTTGAACGTGAGCACGCGGCTTCCTACATCTCTTCTTGCCTAAGGCGCCGAATCTTAACCATCATGAAGCCGCGCACTGGTTTTAACGCTAGTGACGCGGTCGCTTGACTTCAGCTTAGCGTGGCGTCCACCTATCGGTGAATTGTCTTTTTAGAAGTCGACTGCGTCAACGTGTCCGGACATTCGGATGCGAGGCGCGTATATTGAATTGAAGACGGATTCCGAAGTCCGCATGCGTTAAAACAGAGGCACATCGCGTCAGCCAGGACAGAGACATGAGCACAGAAAAAGAACAGATTCCCGCGAAACCCAAAAGTGGCGATACCTATCCGGTTCTGCCGCTCCGGGACATTGTGGTGTTCCCGCATATGATCGTGCCGCTGTTCGTGGGCCGTGAGAAATCGATCAATGCGCTTGAAGAGGTGACTCAGAACGAGAAGCAGATCCTTCTCGTGGCGCAGAAGAATGCGGGCGATGACGAACCTTCGACCGATGACATTTATATGGTCGGTACGCTCGCGTCGGTGTTGCAGCTCCTGAAGCTGCCCGATGGCACGGTCAAGGTGCTCGTTGAAGGCACCGAACGCGTCAAGATTTCCGACTACATCGAGAACGAGGACTATTTCGAGGCGGCCATTGACCTGGTCGACGAGGATCTCGGCTCGAGTGACGAGGTCGAGGCGCTCGCGCGGTCGGCGATTGCCCAGTTTGAGAGCTATGTCCGGCTGAACAAAAAGATCTCGCCGGAAGTGCTCGGTACAGTCACCCAGATCGATGACTATTCGAAACTGGCCGATACGATCGCGTCGCATCTGGCGATCAAGATCGCGGACAAGCAGGAAATTCTCGAGACCTCGTCCGTCACGGCGCGGCTGGAGCGTGTCTATGCCCTGATGGAGAGCGAGATCTCGGTTCTCCAGGTCGAGAAGAAGATTCGTTCGCGCGTGAAACGCCAGATGGAGAAGACCCAGCGCGAGTACTATCTGAACGAGCAGATGAAGGCCATTCAGAAGGAACTCGGCGACGCCGAAGACGGGCGGGACGATATCTCCGAGCTGGAAGAGAAGATCGAGTCCACCCGTCTGTCGAAAGAGGCGAAGGAGAAGGCCACTGCCGAGTTGAAGAAGCTCAAGCAGATGAGCCCGATGTCGGCCGAAGCCACGGTCGTGCGCAACTATCTGGATTGGCTGCTCAACATCCCGTGGGGCGTGAAGGGCAAGATCAAGAAGGATCTGGACGAGGCCCAGAAAACGCTCGACGAGGACCATTACGGCCTGGAGAAAGTCAAGGACCGGATCATCGAGTATCTGGCGGTCCAGGCGCGGACCAACAAGCTCAAAGGCCCGATCCTGTGTCTCGTCGGCCCTCCCGGTGTCGGCAAGACCTCGCTCGGCCAGTCGATCGCGCGGGCCACGGGCCGCGAGTTCGTCCGCATGTCGCTCGGCGGCGTCCGCGACGAGGCGGAAATCCGCGGTCATCGCCGCACCTATATCGGTTCGATGCCCGGCAAGGTCATCCAGTCGATGAAAAAGGCCAAGAAGACCAACCCGCTGTTCCTGCTCGACGAGATCGACAAGATGGGCGCCGACTTCCGCGGCGATCCCGCGTCGGCCTTGCTGGAGGTGCTCGACCCGGAGCAGAACAACGCGTTCAACGACCACTATCTCGAGGTCGACTACGATCTGTCGAACGTCCTGTTCGTGACGACGGCGAATACGCTGAACATCCCGCCGGCGCTGATGGACCGGATGGAGATCATCCGCATCGCCGGCTACACCGAGGATGAGAAGGTTCAGATCGCGCGCCGTCACCTCATTCCGGAGTTGCTCAAATCACATGGGCTCTCCGAACAGGAGTGGATCATCGAGGACGAGGCGCTGCTTGAGGTCATCCGCCGTTACACGCGCGAGGCCGGAGTGCGTAACCTCGAACGCGAGCTGGCCAAGCTGGCGCGGAAATCTGTCAAGGAGCTGCTGACGTCCGACAACAAGTCGGTCAAGGTCACGAAGGACAATCTGGAGGACTATCTCAGCATTCCGAAATTCCGCTACGGCGAGACCGAGCGCGAGGACCTGGTTGGTGTCGTCACCGGCCTTGCCTGGACCGAAACCGGCGGCGAACTGCTCACGGTGGAGGGCGTCATGATGCCCGGCAAGGGCAAGATGACGGTCACCGGAAACCTGCGCGACGTCATGAAGGAGTCGATTCAGGCCGCGAACGCGTACGTCAAATCGCGCAGCATCGATTTCGGCATCGAGCCGCCGCTGTTCGACAAACGTGACATTCACGTGCATGTACCGGAAGGCGCGACGCCGAAGGATGGCCCGTCGGCGGGTGTGGCTATGGTTACCGCGATCATCTCGATCATGACGGGAATCGCCGTTCGCAAGGACGTCGCCATGACCGGTGAGATCACTTTGCGCGGACGCGTTCTGCCGATCGGCGGTCTGAAAGAAAAACTGCTGGCGGCAATGCGCGGCGGCGTAAAGACGGTGATTATTCCGGAAGAAAACGCTAAAGAACTGGTCGAAATTCCTGACGAAGTGAAGAACAGCCTTGAAATTGTTCCAGTTTCTCAGATGGATGAAGTGATGAAAATCGCTCTGGTCAGCAAACCGGAACCGATTGAGTGGGACGAGGAAGCGGCGGCGAAAGCAGCTGCCGTCGCAGGCGACGAGGATGCCGGAACCGGGCTGACCGCACACTAGTCAGTGTACGGATTTTGCCAGAATCCGGCGTTTGGCGCGTTAATCCTGTTGTCAAACTCTTTACACAAATCCGTATTTTTGCCGGTTTTCCGGGATTTTTTCCGGTATTATGTATTGAGTCGTTAGCGATTCGGGTTCAACCGGAATGCGTTAACAAGTGCGATTAGCGACTCGTGCGAAACAACAATCGAAAGGACAGATCCGTGAACAAGACAGAGCTGGTCTCCCTGGTTGCGCAGAACGCGCAAATCTCAAAGGATGCGGCAGCTGAGGCGGTCGATGCGACCTTCGACGGAATTGCCAGCGCCTTAAGGTCCGGCGATACCGTTCGGATTGTCGGCTTTGGCAACTTTCAGGTTGCACACCGCAAGGCGTCGACTGGTCGCAACCCGCGGACCGGGGAAACGATTCAGATCCCGGCATCCCGGGTTCCGAAATTCAAGGCTGGCAAGGCACTCAAGGAAGCCGTCAACGACTAACCGCCTTTCAGCATCGAACTCGAAGGCCCCGCCACTCCAGGCGGGGTTTTCATTTGCCCACTTGTCATTGGGCCTGCGCGCCCTTAAGTCGAGGGCAAGGCACGGGGGCGGTTAGCTCAGCTGGGAGAGCGCCTGGTTTACACCCAGGAGGTCGGCAGTTCGATCCTGTCACCGCCCACCATTTATTCCGCGACCAGAGCCTTTTCGACCAAATCGGAGCGATTTTGCGACAGGATCAAGCAAAGGACCGTGGCGCGTACCCGGGCGTACGGGCGAGGGGCTTTGCGCCGGGATTGGCGCAAAACCACCCGTCCCGAAAGGGTTTCCGATTGGCGGGCGCCCGCCGGCAAAACGGCCTTGCCCGATGCGCTAACATCGCGCCGCGACCGTTTCGGCAACGGATCGCACACGCCAATCAAGAAACAGAATTGACTCGGATTTGGTCGAAAAGGCTCTTGTTGACAGGCTTGACCACAATCACGCACTGTCATACACCGGTGCGGTCTTGGAGGCACTGGGGCCGTGGGCCCCGCTTCAAGGGGGTGTAGCTCAGTTTGGTTAGAGCGCCGGCCTGTCACGCCGGAGGCCGCGGGTTCGAGTCCCGTCACTCCCGCCACCAGCACCAGAAATCACG
>JANQLP010000107.1 GCA_028280515.1 Hyphomicrobiales bacterium | reverse complement strand
TGCCAGATCCGCATGTGCCAGGGCCGAAGCAACTCATTGAGGGTCGGTACGCGGGAGCGAAAGTAAAAGTCGAGGCCCAGGTGATCCTGCAGATGACGGCCGACGGCCGGCATGTCGTGCTTCACGTTCACACCCTTGTCGCGCAACACCGCGCCCGGTCCAATGCCGGAGAGCTGCAGCAATTGTGGTGAATTGACCGCACCGGCCGACAGGATGACGGTTGCCCGCGCCTGGGCGCTCCGCGACTGACCGTTGATTACATAGCGCAGCCCCGTCGCCCGGCCGTCTTCGAGGTCGATTCCGGTGACATGGGCGCGGGTCACGACCGTCAGGTTCTTCCGACCTCGGGCTGGGTGCAGATAACACTTGGCGGCCGACGCCCGGACGCCCTTGTGCGTCGACAACTGATAGATCGCCGCGCCCTCGGGCGCGGCGCCGTTGTAATCGTCGGTAACCGGCAGCTCCAGCTGGCGCGCCGCTTCCAGATAGGTGTTGCAAAGCGGGTGCACCTGATCGGTGACATCCTGAACCCACAACGGCCCATCGCCGCCGCGAACCGCATTACCGCCGCGCGACCAGTTTTCGAGCTTCTTGAAATAGCGGCTGGCGGTGTCCCAACCCCACCCGTCTGCGCCGGCTGCGGCCCAATCCTCGAAGTCGTTGGGCAGGCCACGCACCCAGACCATCGCATTGATCGCGCTTGAACCGCCGAGCACCTTTCCGCGCGGCCAGTAAGCTTGACGACCGGCGATGCCGGGATCGGCTTCGGTCGTGTACTTCCAGTTGATACGAGGGTTGAAGTACGAATGGCCGTAGCCGATGGGCATATGGATCAGGGGACTCCGGTCCCGCCCGCCGGCTTCAAGCAGCAGGATAGTCAGTCTGCCGTCTTCGCTGAGACGATTGGCCAAGACACAACCAGCAGAACCGGCGCCGACGATAATGACGTCGAATGTATCCACGCGACGGAACTCCGCTCTCTTAGCCGTACGCTATCGTCGGCAAGTCACGCACCAGCGTCTTTTGGAACGACCAAGTCGCGTGGCGCAATCGAAATGTTCAGGGCGTTGACGTGTTTTTGTCCGCCAGGGCAGAAGGCTTAACGACCTGCCACTCACTGGTGTTAAGCGGTCGTCTCTCCCTGCGCATCGAAGTGCTTGATCGCAGCCTCAAACTTGTCACGGCATCCCGGGTTACAGAAACCCACGACCATGCCTTTGTAGTGTGTCAGCGAATCGCCAGACACCGGATCACCTGACCATGGGCAGGTGTCGTTGACGCAGTCTTCCAGTTTCAGACTGAGATCATTCATCTCCGCCATGATGCGCAATGCTCCGACCTGAGGCTATGCTCACTTGGGTTAGTATTCTTGCCTAGGAATGTGGGTTCCGGCAATTCCTCGTTGGGTCGGAAGCGGGCAAAAGACTTGATAGTTCGTGGTGTCCGCTCTCTATCGCCATTCGGACACCTCGTAGCCCCATAATCTGCATTATGGATAAATGGTGGTGGTGCGGACAGTCTGCTGCGAACCCGTCTCTACCGCGATTTCCCTGTTAACAGGGAAAATACAGGGAAAACTTGCAGATTCTGGTCGAATCTAGGCTGTTCCGGCCGAATTCTGTCAGTGGTCTCAGCAACTTAGGTGCAAATTCCCTACGCAATGGAACAGGGAATTTTGATCTCGGTTGCAGGGAAAACCGTTGACCGAACAGGGAACTCATGGCCTGCATCGCGCCGACGTCTGAACTCAAATCTAGATAAGGGGTGGAAGGCTCTTTTGGGTCCCCGACAGTCAAAGCTACGAATTCAGCGAACTGGTCTCACAGTGTCCTCGAACTTGACTACCGACCCGTGAACCGCGGTTACCGCTTTTCAAGGAATGCCTGGACACCCTCGCGGCCATCATCGCTGTCAATGCATACCGCCTGAAGCCGGGCTTCCTTGTCGAACGTGTCTTCGAAGGTGCTCTCCATCGCACACCTCAAGGCGGACTTTGTCTGTCGCAGAGCAAGTGGCGCTCTCGCACTCAGGTGATCTGCCCAGGCCAGGGTCTCCTGCATGAGCTGGTCGGCTGGGGCGACCCGATTGCACAAGCCGAGCGAGAGGCACTGATCGGCCGCAAGCTTCTTGTCATCATTGAGCAACTCATAGGCACGCTTGCGGCCGACAGTCCTCGCGAGATGCCAAGTTGCACCGCAGTCTGCTCCCAGGCCAATCGCGGCGAACGCTTGATAGAGACAGCTGTCATGGGCCATGACCGTTAGGTCACAAGCCATCGCAAATGCGGCACCTGCACCGGCTGCTGTGCCGCTGACAGCACTAACCCAGGGTTTGGGCGCATCCAAGATCGCCAAGAAGGCCGGTTTGTACGAGTCGAGCAATTCTGCCTCGGAATCGGATCCGTCGCCCCAAGGCTCCTTAACATCAGCCCCCGCACAAAAGACATCACCCCTACCAGTGAGAACAACGACATGGATGCTCTCATCGCTGTTGATGGTATCGGCCGCACGTCGGAACTCCATCAACATGGGAACGTTGATCGCATTCAGCCTATGGGGCCGATCAAAGCTGACGACAGCGACGGCACCGATGCGTTCGACGTTGATCGTGTCAAATGTTGTCATGGAGATACTCTCCTTTGTGTCCGGCGAACCACCAAGCATGGGCGGTCGACGTTCTAGGTGTCCGAGTCTCCTTGATCTTACCTTGTTCGTTCAGCGTTCATCACCATCCGCCCCCGGAGCCCAGTCAATGGAGAAGTGCGTGACTTGTGCGGCATGGATTTATACGTCGGCAACCGACGGTCGGACACTGGTTCAACGATGCGGGGCATCGCCCACACGTCTTAACGCTGTCCCGCAAAACACTGCTGTCTGCTTCACGCGGCCTCCATGGATGAACGATGAGAATCTTCTCGAGACTTTCAGGTTCAGCTATCTGGAGGCAACTGACCCCTTAGTTTTTTGGAGGGGCCTCGGCGACGATGCCGCGTTTGGCGAGGTCGGAGATTGTGGCGGTCGACATACCGAGCTCACGCAGAATGTCAGTTGTGTGCTCACCATGCCGCGGCGGAGGTGATGTCAGACGGGGACCGCCATCAAAGCTGAAAGCGGCCACCGGCAGTGTCACTCTACCACCCGTGCCCGGCTCGGCGAAGGTATGCAGCAGACCGCTCAATTTGCCGCTGCGCTCGTTCAAGACCTCTTTCATGCTGCGCACACGCGCGGCGGCGATGCCCGCTCGGGTCAGGTCCTCCTCCCACTGAGCAGCCGTCCGCGTCTTGAAGATCGCCGCCAATTTTTCTCGGTCCTCGCGCCCACGCTCGCGCAGCCCGTCGAAGCTGAGAGCGGCGACCGCATCGGCTCTATCCTCGTCACCCAGCAGGCGCCACAAGACTGCTTGCTGGCGTCCCGTATAAGCACCCAGCATCAACAACCCATCGGCGGTCTCGTAGCAGGAGTAGCCGGGGTTCTCGATATCCAAATTACCGCGCGGATTCGGCTCTGCACATCCAACAAGGAAGTTCGTGATGTTGACGGTTAGCAACATCATCGCCGCGTCCAACATGGAGACATCGACGATCTGACCCTTGTTCGTAACATCCCGCTGGCGCAGTGCCGCCATAACGGCAAAAGCACCTTGCAGGCCCGTGGCGTAATCGACGACCGGTGCGCCGACGATCAGCGGCGCGGCCTCGGGCGTTCCGGTCATAGCCATGATGCCCGACATCGCCTGGATGACGTTGTCATAGGCCGGGCGGTTTGCGTCTTTGCCTGCCATGCCGAAGCCGGAGACATGGCAGATGACAAGGCGCGGGTTGACGTCATGTAGTCGGTCGTAACACAGACTCAACCCGTCGAGCACGCCGCCCCGGTAGTTCTCGACCAGGACGTCGGCGCCAGAGATGAGCGCCAGCAGGATCTCTTTACCCTCTTCGCTCTTCAGGTCGACCGCCAACGCGCGTTTGTTGGCGTTCTGTGCCATATAGTGGGTCCCCATGCCCCGGCTGTTGCGCGCGGTATCCGGCCCCTCCTCGCGGACCATGTCCGGCCGGTCGACCGGTTCGACCTTGATGACGTCGGCGCCCAGCACGGCAAGCTGGTAGGTGCAGAATGGGCCAGCCAACACATGGGTCAGGTCGAGCACTCTCAGGCCGGCTAAGGGCTGCGGCGCGCCCTCAGTCATGTGTCGACACCAGACGGCAGCAATACATAGGTCTTGCGTAGGGTCGACAGGATTTCCCAAGTGCCCTTGGTGTGCGGTGGAAAGAGGACCGCGTCGCCCGGCTCAAGCTCGAGGCTTTCACCACTGTCGGCGTGGAACCGACCGTGACCACCGACGATGTGGCAGAACTCGCCTGATTCAACGGCACGGCGCCAAGTGCCCGGCGAGCACTCCCATACACCCACATCGGGACTCGCATGGCAAGACAGGCTACGAATTCGCGGTACCGGTTCGCCACGGACCTCGTTGGCTACACCACGATCTTTCATGGCGTTCGACGGCATGGTGGGGGTTGCCTTGATCATGGTCAGCTTCATGGTGATGTCCTCGCGTTTGTCCTTCGAAGCGGCGCGGTATAGAGGGTTCAGGACGCGGCTGTGTGCCGATGCAGAGGGCAGCCGACGGGGTAGCACACGTCGGTGTCGCAAAGCCGGCAAATGACATGTTCGTCCATTGGCTCAACCATCTGGTGGGCCAGGAGCGGCCTCAGCAGACTGGCTAATGCCGAGACCTGCCCGGTCGTCAAGCCGGCGAGCGCATCGGTTAGGGCAGCCTGGCGCGCCTTTAGAATCGCGCGCACACGCCGGCGTCCAGCTGCCGTGACATGGAGCGCGGCAGTCCTGGCATCGGAGCCAGTCCGACGCACGACCAGACCATCGTCTTCCAGTTTGTCTATGAGCCGAACTGTACCCGAATGGGTGAGACCGGTGACTTCGGCGATAAATCCGATGGGGTTGCCCGGCTCCGCATCGATGGTCACGAGTGCCGCAGCCGCCCCGCCGCCGAACCCGGTAGCATCACCAACTGCGACGCTCATTCGGTCTGTCAACGCCAGGCTAAGTGCGCCGAGAAGATTAGCCGTCTGCCGTAAGTCAGCGTTCGCCATATCAAGCGGCCTTCTGCCTCGCACCAAAAATCGAGCCAATGTTGTTCGCTATGTCACCCGCAAGGCGCTCGCCACTATCCATGTCGGGGTCGTAGCAACCTACCGAAACCGCTGACAGATTCGGGCTTTCCACAAGTGGTGCAAGCAACTTGCCGAGCTCTTGCCAGTTCATGCCGTTAGGGAGGTGATACAACGTTGCGGGAAAGATCGTCTCATCTAGGACGTCAAGATCGAGATGAATGTAGAATGGAACGTTGCGGTCTTCGATCGTACGTCTAAGCCGCTGCCCAACACTATCAAACCCATCAGATCGTATCTCTTCAAGCGAGACATGATTGAGATCAAAGCTGATGTCCTCCGGCATCAGGCTTCCTCGGTCCAGTGCCTCCTCCCGGTCCCGGTAACCGACAATGAACGCGTTCTGTGGTTCTATGGGGTTGTTCCCCATAGCAGATCTCATGGCATTTGCAGGACCATGACCAAGCATGATGGCCATTGGCATGTCGCCCATTTCACCCTGCCATGATGTTGGGCCATCATAGAGGTCGAGATGACCGTCGATGTACACCAAGGCTGCTCTGCCAAAGTGATCACGCATCCCCGCGGCAATACCAATCGCCATGGTGCAGCAGCCGCCGACAAAGAATGGCCGCACACCATCCGCCAAGAGCTTGGCGGTCGTTTCGCGAAGCGTGGCCGTTACGTTGCGGCAGTCATCGAGTCCAATAACGCCAGTTTCGGGATCCCGGCTGCGATCGCGAATGCGAACGTCGAGATCGCCACGATCTAAGCATCCCAAGGTTTCAAGCAATCCCGCTCGACGAAGGCTCTGAGGCATTCGCTCTACTGCCTGAAGCGGCCCATCAAAGGCGAGGCAGTCAATTGGCACGCCAACGACTTCGAAATCTCTCGCTTCCATAACCTCGGCTCCTAAATTTGTCTGAGTCACACATATGTTTTGCCACCTGCTTTGTCAACGTCATGAGCGTGGACCGGCTGCAACAAACGGGCCATGGTGTTGGACCTCTCCACCTGATGAGTACAACGAAGTGGACAGCAGAGCTTTGCCGTGTCCGGTTCAGTGGAGCTCGCGCGCTCGTTACACGCCACCTTCAAGAATCCTATTATCGTCAGCATCGCCCGGCGGACCGACCGAGCTGCAAGTACCTTGGGAGCGGTCTACTTCAAGCATGGAACATCATGTCCACATTTCCTAGATCAATGCAGACCGATCGACTTTCAGCAAACCATGCAGGGTAGCACAACAACACCAGACAAAGAGATACCGCGGTTGATGTCTTGCTCAGTAGCTACGTTCTAGCTGTCCGTCTGCCGTAGGGTGTTGCGTATTCTGCGTTATGGAAACCGTTTCGGGGCATTTGCTCTTGCGCTACTGAAAGTGAAGGTCGAGCCTCACGCAGTGTTCAGCGTGGAGTAGGGCAGAGATCGGCATCTAGCGATGTCGGTCGCTAGCCATCATCTTAAAGAAGAGGTTACACCCTCTCTTCTTAGGCCTGTGGCAATCGACTATTCATGATCGAAGGCTGTGGCAGCTCGCGCCGCTGTACCCGGAAGAGCGAGACTCTGACTCGATGAGTTGTCTCTCCACATCTGTGAAACGGCTCTTGTGACTGCTAGAAGGTCCAACCTAACTCGCAGCGTACGAACGGAAGCCTTCGAAAGGTCGCAAACTCACCGCCTTTCACCGATGTCCTAGCGCGCAATGTACCCGCCGTCGACCACCATGGTGTGTCCGGTTACAAAGGAGGCCGCATCCGAGCAGAGCCAGATCACGGCTTCGGCGACCTCATCGGCACTGCCGAGCCGGCCCATGGGTTCTACTGCGATCACCTGCTCCTCAAGCTCTGGTGAGTTAAGGGTGTATTCTTCCATCATGGGCGTTTGGATTTCGCCAGGACACATGGCGTTCACGCGGATGCCCTGGGTGGCGTATTCAAGCGCGGCCGTCTTCGTGAGCCCAACAACACCGTGCTTGCTCGGTGCATAAGGCGGGATCTCGTAATAGCCGACAAGACCCGCAACGGATGACATGTTCACGATGGCACCGTGTCCCTGCTTCAACATCACCAGAAGTTCGTACTTGAGGCAAAGCCAAACACCTTTGAGATTGACGGCGATGACCTTATCCCAATTCTCCTCCGTGCACTCCGTCAGCGTCGTTCGCTCACCGACGATTCCCGCATTGTTGAACGCACAGTCAAGCCTTCCAAACCGCTCGACTGTCGCCGTCACCATCGATTCGACCTGTGCGGCGTTGCTGACATCGACCTCGATCGCCAAAGCTCGACCGCCCTCGGCCTCGATGGCCCCGACCGTCTTTTCGGCTTCGGTGCGATCTATGTCGGCGACCGTCACAGCAGCGCCGCGTCGCGCGAAACCCAACGCGGTGGCCTTGCCCATGCCAGACGCGGCACCTGTCACGATCGCCGCCTTGCCCTCGAAATCGTTCATCATGGTATCAACATCTCCAACCGGTGCCCGAGCTCCTCAGGGTGTTCGGAACCGCCAGATTACGGCCAAGTCCGGATGCCACATGTAGGCAGCCCGGCCATCGTCGCTCGGCTCTGACTGCAAGAGTTCCATGCCTTCCGTCTCCAGTGTCCGGACGGCATGGTCCAAATCATCAACCGGCGCACCGAGATAACAGACGCCCGGCCCCCTATCGTTCAGGAAGGTCGTCAAGATGTCGGTACCGCTGATCGGCTGAAGGACCTGAAGACTCAGACCGGCAAGATCGGTCGACCAGGCGGCCTTCCGGGCGGAAGAACCTTGTCCCCGGTATTCAATCTGACGCTCGACCTCATCGCTGTGCCAACCTTCAATGCCGAGTGTCTGTCCATGAGCTTCAACACAGGCAAGTGCCTCGTTCGAGACAATCGCCACTTCATCGACATGCGTGACAGTAACCGCATCAGCAGACCGGTCTTGTGGCACCCCGACTTGATCGGGTTCAACGCCAAAGTCGTTCGCCATGCACGCTGCTTCCCACAGGACATGCAAGGACGGTCGCTCAACGATGGCATAGGCGCCGGTATCGCCGAACCGGCCGCTCTGTAGACAAGTGCCACCCCGCGCCTCGAGTTCTCTTTGATCGGCATCGACGTTCGATGACGTGAAGTCGAGCTGCAGAACGCCTTCGCCGTGTTCGGCCATGTAGCCTGAATAAAAGGAGTCGCCGGCTACATGCTCGATGATTTCCAGCTCAGTGGGGCCAACGTCAGCAAACGCAAGCCGCTCGTGTGCCTCCACCGCCCTGCCCCGGTTCTTGAAGTCGTAGGCGAGCGGAGCGGTCCAATTGAATCGGTCCCAAGGTCCAATACCCAGGATCCGACTGTAAGCCTCAGCTGTGCGCGTGAGGTCATTGACAAAGAAGACAGTCTGCAAGAGCTGTTTGACGGCAACCAATTCACAACCCCCCTGTTTGGAATCAACCTCTTGTGGGCACTAAGCCTTGTCTCACCAGTAGCAAAGGCCAGCGCATAGATTGATGGCCTGGCCGGAGATGTACCGGCTTTCGTCGCTGGCCAGGAAGACACAGAGGTCCGCGGTCGACTCCGGTGGCAGAAGGGCGCGCATCATGTTGTTGCGCATGCCTTCGTCAAAGACCTCATCAAAAGGCCGTCCCTGTTGTTCGGCGAAAGTTCTGTGAAGGTCATGCGCCATCGGCGTGTCGACCCAACCGGGACACACGGCGTTGACGCGAACGCCCTTCGGTCCTACCTCGGCGGCCAGGCACTTCATGAATCCCAAGAGACCGTGCTTGGACGCGTTGTAGGCGCTCATGTCCGCATCCGCGGATTTGCCGCTGGTTGACGCATTGAAGATGATCGTTCCGCCACCTTGCCCTTCAAGCAGAGCAGGTAGGGAGAACTTAGACAGCAAGAAGCCAGCTTTGAGATTGACGTCTATCGTCTCATCCCAGAGTTCCTCGCTGGTGTCCAAGACACTCGAGATCGCTGCGATCCCCGCATTGCTGATCAGAACATCCAAGCCGCCCAGCCAATCGACGGCTTCGTCGCATAGGACCCTTACATCGCCGGAATTGGCCAGATCGGCGCCCAGCGCCGTCGCTATCCCACCTTCGGACCGGACCAAGTCACTCGTCTGTGCGGCGACTGCCCGTGTCTTGTCATGAACAACGATTTTTGCCCCTTCCCGCGCCATTGCGATCGCGATGGCCTGTCCCTGACCCCGGCCGGCGCCGGTCAGCAGGACTCTCTTGTTAGTAAGCCGCCTCATCCTGTCGTCTCCCTAGATTGCCAGCACCAACGTCCGTCTCAGGCTACCCCCAGATAGGCTCTCTTGACGCGCGGATCGGCGGCCAATTCGGCCGCCGGCCCTTCCATAGAGACCTCTCCACGCTCGATGACATAAGCACGGTCCGCGATGTTGAGGGCCATCCGAGCGTTCTGCTCAACCAAGACGATGGTGCGACCGCTCTTCTTAAGTGCAATGATGATGCGAGCAATCTCAGCGCAAACGGTTGGCGCCAGTCCTAAGGAAGGCTCGTCCATCAGCAGCAAGTTCGGGCGCGACATCATCGCACGGCCGATCGCCAACATTTGCTGCTCGCCACCGCTCATGGTGCCGGCGGTTTGGTCCCGCCGCTCTTTCAGTCGCGGAAACCAGACAAAGACCTCTTCCACTGTCTCGTGAACAAGCTTCGATGACCGCTGTCGGTAGGCGCCCATCTCCAGATTCTCCAGAACGCTCATTTCGGGGAACACGCGGCGCCCCTCAGGGATGTGCGCCATGCCAAGCCGCGCCATCGTGTGGGCCCGCGGGAAACCGATAGCCTGACCCTGGAACGTGATGCTGCCGCTGGTACGGCGCTTCAGGCCGCTGAGCGCACGCAAGGTCGTCGTCTTCCCGGCACCGTTCGCGCCGATCAATGTTACGACCTCGCCGTCGTCGACACTGAAGGAAAGGTCGCGGACAACGGCGAGCCTGTCATAGTGAACACACAAGTTGGAGACTTGGAGCATCAGCCCCTCAACTCCTCTTCCCAATTTTCCTTGCCGAGATACGCCTCGATGACGCGCTCATCATTGGCGATCCTGTCCGGTGTGCCCTCCGCGATGATGCGGCCGAAATCGATGACCGAGATGGTGTCGCAGACATCCATGACGGTCTTCATGTCATGCTCCACCAGCAAGACGGTAGTGCCCAACTCGGTGCGCATGCGGGTTATGAGGTCAGCGAGACCAGCCGACTCCGCATTGTTCATTCCGGCCGCGGGCTCATCGAGCATCACGAGCGTTGGCCGCGTCGCAAGAGCGATCGCCAATCCCAGGCTCCGTTGATGGCCTAAGGGCAGAACCTCCGAAGGCTCGTTCTCGTGAGATGACAAGCCAACAAACTGTAGGATCTGATGAACCCTCTCGCGGCATTCCTGGTGAGTTCGGCCACGATTTCCGAACAGAATGCCCAGTGGCGTCTCTCGGGCATGACGAAACGACGCCAACAAGACGTTCTCGAAAACCGAAAACCCATGAAACACAGCGCTTCGCTGGAATGTCCGCACGAGGCCGAGGTCGACAATCTGATGCGTGCGGGCCCGCGTGATCTCGGTTCCGGAAAAGAAGGCGCGGCCGCCGGACGGACGTAACGCGCCTGACAGCAGCGAGAAGAGCGTTGTCTTGCCAGCGCCATTCGGTCCGATTAGGCCGCGAATCTCGCCAGCCTTCACCTCAAGATCGACGCTGTCGACGGCAACAAGGCCGCCAAATCTCTTTGTCAGAGACGATGTCCTCAGCAGCGTGTCCGTCATGGCCGACCGCGCCGCCGCCGCAGGTTGGGCAGGAGTCTCTCCACCTGCGACTCCAAGCCGTTCGGCAACAAAAGAAGGGTCGCGATCAGCACGCCGCCGAATATCAGTGGTCGCCAATCCTCAAGGGGCCTGGTGCCTTCGTAGATCAGTGTCATGACGGCAAGGCCCAGGATTGATCCCCAGATGGTACGCGTGCCACCGACGACGGCCCAGATAACCAGGTAGATCATGATCGTCAGTTGGAAGTTTTTTGCGTCGATCGCGCCCAACCGATGGGCGAACAGTCCACCGGCAATACCGACAAAAAACCCGCCGAGTGTCAGGGCCCAGCGGCGCGCCGAGGTTGCGTCGATACCAACGCTCTCGCAAAGCGGTTCGTCTTTCTGAACGGCGAACCAGGCGCTGCCCGTCAGCGACTTGTCGATACGGTACAAAGCCGCAAGGCATAACAGCACAATCGTCGTCATGAAGTAGAGAAAGTTCCGGGGGTCGGAGAGGCCGATGCCGAAGATACTGGGGCTCGGTATACCGGAGAGACCGTGTGGACCGCCAAACGGCTCCGTGAACGCCAACCAGGATAACCTTATGAACTCGCCTATCGCGAATGAGGCAATGAAAAAGGCAAAGCCGCGGGTGCGCGTCAACGGTATAGCCACGATGTAGGCGACAAGACCACCGATCACGCCCGCGATTGGCAGTGTTACAAGGATCGGAAGATCGAAGTGAATTGCGCCAAGTGCCGCCGCGTACCCGCCGACGCCCATGAGGATGATGTGGTGCAAGCCCCAATCGCCAGTGGTCGTCGTCAACCGATAGCTTGCCACCACGAGGCAATTCAGCACAAAGATACTCAGCAACTCCACCTGGTAGTAGCCGACCATGCCGGGTACCAGGTAGAGCGCAGCGATGATAGCGATGAG
The DNA here is from genome assembly GCA_028280515.1 of Hyphomicrobiales bacterium. Taxonomy (GTDB): domain Bacteria; phylum Pseudomonadota; class Alphaproteobacteria; order Rhizobiales; family Methyloligellaceae; genus UBA2767. The sequence goes on along the minus strand of JANQLP010000107.1, from coordinate 69,657 downwards.
AATGCCATAGGAGATGATCGCGCGTGTCGGTCCCCGCGACGCGGGCCCGCCAACCGCGGCTGCCTCGTCGCTCGTCGTCTGGCTTGGCTGCTTTGCGGCCTGGTGGTTCATGACGCCGCCCGGCCAAGGAGACCCTGTGGCCGCAGCACCAGGATCAATGCCATCAATCCAACACCAACCATCATCCCGATCACGCTGTCCCAGACCGTGGATGAAATCGTATGTGCCGCCGCCAGGATGAAGGCGGCGAACACAGCGCCTTGAACACTGCTCATACCGCCGAGAACGACGACGACAAACGCCACCAGGACCGCGTTGTGGCCCATATAGGGCGTGACGGGAAAGATGGTCGCCATGAGGGCGCCGGCCAGACCGGCACTCGCACCGGCCATCGCCATGGCCCAGGCGGCCGCTCGTCGCGGGTTGATTCCTTGGAGGGCCGCAGCCTCACGGTCTTGCGCGCAGGCCCGTAACGATTTGCCGGCACGCGTCCTGGCGAGAACGAACCAGAGAAGACCGAGCGCGATCGCCGTCACCGGTACGACGATCAACCGTTGCCAGCCGACCGCCGCACCGAAGACATCCGCGGCCCCCATGTAAGGCGTGGGAACGGCTTCAGGCTGGCCGAAACCCCATAGCTGTCCGGCGAGGACTTGCAGAACGAAGGATAGGCCGGCCGTTGCCATGAAGCCGGCGAGCAGATTTCCCTCCGTCGGAACAAAGATCGACCAGTTGACCGCAAAGCCGATCAGTCCGATCAACACCATCGCCACCAGAACCGCTGCCGGGAACGGAACGCCATAGAGTGCGTAGAACACGTAGACGGCGTAAGCGCCGGCCATGACCAGCTCGCCATGTGCGAAGTTCGCCATCTTCATGACGCCGAAACACAGCGACAATCCAACCGCCATCAGCGAATACAAGCTGCCAAGAACGACAGCGTTGACGATGGTCTGAATGACAAGCGACGAAGTCATGGCCATGCACACGGGTCGAGCGGGCGATCAATCATCCTCGCCGGGTCAGGATGCGCACCTTTCCGGTCCCCGATCCACGTCAACGATGGTATCGGGATACCAGGAAAGGTGCGCTCACCGAGGCAAGATGTCGCCACTGACGGCATCAGCGGCGCTGATCCCACATATGCCCTCGCTCGCGAACGACCGCGTTGATTTCTTCCTTATGAAGTTCGTACCAAGGCTCGAACTGCATCATCATCTGGATGCGCTTGCATTCGCAGTCAGCACGGAATTCGGTCGTCGGCACTGGCGGCGTCATCATGTTGTCTTGCCCCCACATGCTCTCGCCACCAATACCGGTGGGACCGAGGATAGTGTCCACAGTGCCAATCGATTGAATCGTCTGTAGAACGGTATCTGGGTCTAGTGTTCCAGCTTCTTCAACTGCCGCCAGATACAATTGCAACATGGGAACATAGATTGTGTCATTGTTCGACATGGCACGCTTCTGATCCTGCGGTGCTCCAGGACCGTAAAGAGCAAACCAGTCATCGGCGAACGCTTCTTGCACCGACGGTGAGCCCCACCAAGGATCAGTGAAAAGCGGATAGCTATCGATGGTGCGCACCTTCTCGAGCCAATCGGCTGGCACCTTCGGCGTAAGCTGCTCCTCTACAAAATAGTTGGCGGAGAGCACACCCTCGAAGCCCTGAAGATAGAGCTGCTCGACGATCGGCACGACGAAGTCCGGCCAAGTGACATTCAAGGAGACGATATCTGGATTTGTTGCCAGGACCGATGTCACGATTGGCGCGAAATCAGTTGTCTCCTGCGAGAAGTGCTTGTCATAAACCAACTCGTAGTCGAGAACCCGGGCAGCGGCAACTTCCCAAGACTGAGTTACAAGACCGGTTGCATCATCTTGAGAAAGTACCGCGTATCTATTTTTGTCGGGGAACAGCATCTTAGTGTAGATCGCTCGCATCATATCACCACGAGGGTTGTAGTCCGCGCCAGCGAGTACGTAAGGACGTTCAGGGGTAATGTCTGATGCCACAAGCGATCCATAAAAGACCTTTTGCTCGGTCAGAAATGGATGCTGCGCATCTGCTGTCGTCGACCCGACATCCAGAATCAGGCGAACATCATGCTCGAACACCAGTTGACGTGCGCCCTGCAGCGATTTCGATGGAATGAACTCGTTGTCAAACGAATGAAGCTCTAGTTTGTAGGTTGTGTCCCCTACTTGGACGCCACCCTCCTCGTTCAACTGATCCACAAACATTTGCAGTCCGCTCTGGCCGGGCAGCCCCCAGCTGCTGGCGGGACCGGACAATGGTGCGTTGAAGCCGATGGCGATCGTGTCATCGTCGGCGGCAACCGGCGAAAAGGCAGCTGTTGACGCAACGGCAACAGCCGCAACCATCGCCGCTAACCAATGATTCGCGCGACGCACTCTCGGTGTTATCGATTTCGTAACCAGCATGGCTTCCTCCCTTGGTCTTCTCTGACGACAATCGAGTCGGCGGCCTTGAACAATCACGCCGACAGTTCGATCCAGGTGTTCTTGTATTCGCAGAACTTCTCCATCGCGTGATGGCCCTTATCCTTGCCGTAGCCGGATCGCTTCATGCCGCCGAACGGTGTCGATATGTCGCTCGTGTTGAAGCTGTTGACCCAGACACTGCCTGCCCGAAGGCGGCGCGCGATCGTGTGGGCTCTGGTGATGTCGCGGGTCCAGATCGACGCCGCCAGGGCGTAAGGAGAGTCATTGGCAATGTCGATGGCTTCTTCCGCGGACGCGATCGGAATCACGGAAAGCACCGGCCCAAAGATCTCTTCGCGCGCTATCGTCATGTCGTTGGTTGCACCATCAAAGATGGTGGGCTCAACAAAGAAGCCGCCGGACTCGTTTCGCGCGGCGGTACCGCCTGCAACCAGACGCGCACCCTCGTCGACGCCTTTCTCGATGTACGTCATGATGCGCGCGTGTTGCTTTTCGGAGACGATGGCGCCCATTTGGCAGGACGGATCGAGCGGATCACCGGGTGCGAAACTCGTCCGAGCTTCCCTCGCAATGCGCTCGACAAGCTCATCGCGGATCGAATCTTCGACGACCAAACGCGAGCAAGCGTTGCAGACCTGTCCCTGGTTGTAGAAGATCCCCATTGCGGTCGACTTGGCGACCTTATCGAGATCGGGGTAGTCGGCCAGAACGATCATCGGGGTCTTGCCGCCGCACTCCAGCGTCACCCGTTTCATGTTCGATTCGCCGGCATAGGTCAGAAAGAGCTTTCCAACCGCCGTCGAGCCGGTGAACGTCAGTGCGTCGACATCGTCATGAAGCCCAAGAACTCGTCCCGTCGTCTCACCGCGACCGGTGATGACATTGATGACACCAGGCGGGATGCCTGCTTCTGTCGCCGCCTCAGCCATCAACAAGGCTGTGTGCGGCGTCATCTCCGATGGTTTCAGAACCACCGTGTTGCCGAGAGCAAGAGCCGGCGCGATCTTGTAGCACGCCATGTAGAAGGGATAGTTGAACGCGATCACGGCTGCGACGACGCCCAGTGGTTCCCGTGTGACAAGGGCCAGCGCGTCACGCCGCGTTGGGGCGATCTCGTCATAGAGCTTGTCCGCCAGTTCGGCGAACCAACGAATGGCGCGAATCGCCTTTGGCACATCCAGTTCGTAGGCAAACTTGATCGGCTTGCCGACATTGAGCGATTCGATAAGTGCAATCTCGGCCGAACGCGCTTCCAGCGCGTCCGCCCAGCTGAGCATCTTCTGTTTGCGTTCTGACGCCGACAGTCCAGACCACGTTGGCGTTTCGAATGCCTGACGTGCGGCATCGACAGCTCGATCCACGTCCTCAACGTTGCAGTCAGCCACGCTGACGAGCCGATCCCCCGTGGCCGGGTTCACTGTGTCGATCGTCTCGGTCGCCGCGGGATCCACAAATCCACCGCCGATAAAGGGACGATCAGGCAGCACGACCGACGGGGCGCGCGACGACCATTTGATCTCGTCAATGAGCGGCAGTCTCTGCGGCGTTTGGATCATCTTCCTCCCCGGCTATGCGCACTCGAATCGTTCCGAGAACGCCATTTGACTCAGAATGTGTCGTTATGACAGAAAACTGTCAATCTTTTTTGTTGTTTTGACAATTTCTCGTCTTTCTGTGACAAGAACGTTGGTCGGTCGGCGATGTCCGAATGGTCTGGTGTGTAATGCAATGAACGGACCCGAAGTCAGGGGCCACACGGCGAAGGGCTGCCAAAGAGATGTCTAGGACGATTTTCTCGGACGATTTTCTAGTTCAGCCGTTGTGGTGGGACGATGTTCCCCGTGGTGAAACGACTGCCAGCGACCTGCCCGATAGCGTTGACGTTTTGATCGTCGGATCTGGCTTCGCCGGCCTGAATGCCGGTTTGGTTACCGCACGTGCCGGGATGAAAACACTCGTGCTTGACCGCGGTGCGATTGGCGAAGGTGCAAGCACCCGACTAGTCGGCTACATCGGACGCTTCCTGCACTATTCCATCGCCAGACTCATCGAGATGTTCGGTGAGGAACAGGCGGTCGCCATGTATCGCGAGGGCGGCGAGGCGCACTTTCACTTCCTCGATTTCGTCAAGTCAGAAGGCTTCGACGTCGGGATGCTTTATCGCGGTCGCTTTTCTGCAGCGCATACCCCGCAAGCCTACGAGGCGCTTGAGGAAAATGCCCGCAACGTCAGCAGGTACATTCCGTTTCGTTACGAAATGTGCCCGCGATCCCGACAGCGAGAGCATATTGGCACGGACATTTATCATGGTGGCCTCATCCTTCACGAACACGGAACGGTCCAACCGGCCAAGTATCACCAGTGTCTGGTTGATGCCGTGCGATCAGCGGGTGCTCAGGTCGTCGGCGGCAATGCAGTGAGGCACATCCGCGGTAGACGCGGCGCCTTCGAGGTAACAACCGCGCGGGGAGTCATCAAGACGCGCGAGGTTATCGCTTGCACCAACGGTTACAGTAACCAGGAAAGGCATGCATTGCCCTACCTCCGCAAGCGCGTCATTCCGGTCCCTGGTTATCAGATCGCCACCGAGCCACTTGCCCCTGAGCTGATGAAGACCGTGAAGCCAAGCGGCAAGGCGGTCTACGACTCAAAAATCAATCTGAACTGGGACAGACCGACACCGGATGACCGGGCGATCGTCTTCGGCGGCCGCTCCGGCACACTGGAAGGCAGGCCGCATGACAAGGCCAAACAGCTTTATGACATCATGACCACCACCTATCCCGACCTCCGCGGCGTTCGAATCCGACGCTACTGGCAGGGGTTCATGGGGTTCGGTTTCGACAAGCTGACTCACGTCGGCTGCAACGAACATGGCATTCACTATGCCACGAGCTTCTCGGCATCCGGCCTGCCGCTCGGCACCTATTTCGGACAGAAAGTTGGCCGGCGTGTCGCTGATATCGGTGGCGGCGACACCAGCTTTTGGAACCTTCGCTTTCCGGCCAATCCCCTGTTCAACGGCCGGCCCTGGTTTGTGCCGCTGCTAGCGGCCTTTTACGACTTCCAGGACCGGTTCATCGGTCAAGGCAACAAGAAGACCGGCTAAAACTTTGAGGAGGCTATGAACGTGGCTTTTCCAGACCCATCGTCCCAGTCGGCGCGGCTTCATGAGCGCGCCTGTAAGGTCATGCCGGGCGGCAACACGCGCAACCAGACGTTCGTTCCCCCACACCATCTCTATGCGAGCTACGGCGATGGCTGCCGTATCTGGGACGTGGATGGCGTTGAGCGGATTGACTTCGTCAACAACTATACAGTCACCATCCTTGGTCACTCTCCTGCCCCCGTTGTATCGGCGGTTCGCGACCAAATCGGCAAACTGACCTGTTCTGTCATGGCGACCGAAGCCGAGATCGAGCTCGCCGAGACGATATGTGCACGTTCACCAAACTTCGAGCAAATCCGATTCATGAACACGGGGTCCGAAGCGGTCATGCAGATGATCAAGGCCGCGCGGGCGTACACGAACCGACCGAAGATTGCGAAGTGCGAGGGTGTGTATCACGGCTCCTACGACTACGCCGAGGTCAGCCTGGACCCGGATCCGCAGAACTGGGGCCGGACTGGTTACCAGTCGGTCGGCTTTAGTCGGGGCGTGCCCGATAGCGTCCTTGATGACGTCGTCGTTTTGCCATTCAATCATGCCGATGCAACCCGCGAGATTCTGGAGAGACATGACGGCAATATCGCCGCGGTCTTAATCGATCTTGTTCCCTCGCGCTGCGCTGGCCTCCCCGCCAGCCCCGCATTCTTGAAGGTTCTCGACGACTACAGATCCGCAACGGACACGCTCGTGATCTGCGATGAGGTCGTATCGTTTCGTATGGACTACGGTGGCGCCCAGACCATGTTGGGCTTCAAGCCGGACCTCAGTTCGTTGGGAAAGATCATTGGCGGCGGGCTACCTATTGGTGCCGTTACCGGACGTGCGGAGGTAATGGACGTCTTCGACAGCGCCAAAGGTCGAGCGCCAGTTCCTCAATCAGGTACATTTACGGCCAACCCACTGAGTATGGTGGCGGGCGCCGTCACCATGAAGAACTTCGACGCCAGCGCCGTCGCACGCTTGAACGCCCTAGGAGACTATGGGCGTGCGAGGTTGCGACGCGCCCTCGACGATGCGGGTATCGTCGCACAGGTCACAGGCGAGGCGTCGATGATGCTCTTGAACTTCACGGATGAACCTCTGAGCGACTATCGCTCGGTGTTTCGGGAAACGACGGATCGACATCACCAGGTCATGAACCGTCTGTTCTACGCTCTGCTGAACCGGGGAATCCTCATCTCAAATTGGGGACTGGCGTGCCTCTCGACACCCATGGAACAAGATGACCTGGATAAGTTTGCGCAGGCCGTTCATGACAGCATCGCTGAGATCAAGCTGGAACTCGGCCTTTGAGACAAGGCCGGGCAAAGCGAGTGACGCAATGACAAACAACAAAGTCGACCAGGACGACTTCATCGCGAGTATGGAGAGTATCTCGGGCGATGCGAAGGCCATGCAATCGGCCGTAGAGAAGGTTGCGGCTCTGGCATTTTGGCGCGGCAAGGTCGATCCCGAACCCCTCAAAGGCGGCGCCAGCAATATCAATCTCACGGTTGTCGATCAGGGTAAGAAGTACGCCGTGCGCGTAAGCGACGACAATGAGGCCACCGGCGTCGACAGGGTCAATGAAGTTCGCGCGATTGAAGCGGCAGGCAACGCGGGTGTCGGACCAAAGATCCTTCATCATGAACCGGGGATCATTGTTACCGAGTTTATCGAAGGAAGATCACTCAAACCGATCGACTTGGATGACGAGTGCATGCTTGACCGCGTCGCCCAGGCTCTTCGTCACGCACACTATGACATTCCGAAGCACTTAACCGGTGTCGACTTTTGCCTGTGGCCACCTCACCACTGCCGTTGGTACTTGAAAGACTCCGTAGCAGGCAGCGACGACTTGCCGACTGAACGGTTTGGGCGTGTCCCGGAGCTGCTCGCCCTGACCGATGACCTGGAGACGGTCATTGGTGCCGTCAACATCGTCTTCGGGCACAACGACATGATGCCCCAGAACGTCATGGACACAGGCGATCGAATTGTCTTTGTCGACTGGGAGTACGCGGGGTTCGGCGCCGATCTTTTTGATCTTGGCGGTCTGATGATGAACGCCAACATTGGCGATGATCTGATGCGGACGTTTCTCAGCAGCTACTACGACAGTCCTGCGGACGACACACTCTGGCGACGGTTCACCGCGATGATGATCATGGCGGCTATCCGCGAGGGCGCCTGGAGCATGCTGATGGAGACGCAGAGCATGAACATCGATTTCGACTTCGGGGCCTATTCGACCATGTGCTTAAGGCGGGTCGACCGTCTCGTGTCGCGGTATCGGGTTGTCTAAGGAGACCAGATGGGATGACGATTATAGGTAAGAACAAGCGGTTACGCCGCGTTCTGGTGGCCAATGACGACGGCATACGTGCCCGCGGTCTATCAGTGTCGGAGAAAGTCTTGGCCACGCTCGCAGATGAGATTTGGGTCGTCGCGCCTTCCAATGAAAACAGCGGAGCATCCCGATCCTTCACACTCAATCACCCCCTTTGCATTCATCAGCATGGCAGTCGCCGTTTCTCCGTTGATGGCACGCCGGCGGACTGTGTGATGCTGGCCCTTAAAGAAATCATGGCCGACTCGCCGCCCGACTTGGTCATCTCCGGCATCAACTTCGGTTCGAACCTCGGCGAGGAGGTTGGCTATTCGGGCACTGTCTCTGCCGCATTCGAAGCCACGATAGCGGGCGTGCCAGCCATTGCCATGAGCCAGCTCTACCATCGCCCAACACGCAAGGCGCCATGGGAGATCGCAGAAACGCACGCCGCGCATGTCATCAAGTCGCTCGTTGGGTTCGACTGGCCGCCATCGGTAATGATGAACGTCAACTTTCCCGCGCTTGACGACTCAAAGCCCAGAGGCATCAAGGTAACGCATCTTGACCACGGCAATGTCGCGCACGGTCATTACACACGCGATCCGGCTGTTAGACCCAATAGTGCGCCCTTTCGATGGAAGGGATTTAGCCCCAGTTTCGAGAGCGATGATCGCCAATCCGATGTCGGTGCCGTTCAGGATGGGTACATTGCCGTCACGCCGCTTAATCTCGACTTTACGGACCGGCACGTCCTACAAGACATGCATGAACATGAGGAGTTTGCCATCTAGCTGCGCTTTCAGCTTAAGACCACCCTAACAACACATGCTCTTGCGACGCCTCACCAGTAACATAGACCACCGCAAACATTGATCTCCTGGGCCGTGATGTTCCTTGCCTTTTCACTGCACAGATAGAGCGCTGTGTTGGCCATGTCTTCTGGCGTCAGGATACGGCCCAACATGTTTCCGGCCATGACGTTCTGATAGAGGCTATCGAAGTCATCACCCGTTTCCTTAGCCATCTTGCCAATGACGTTTTGCGCCATGTCGGTCGCAAACCAGCCCGGACAGACAGTGTTGACCGTGATGCCAAACTCCCCGAGCTCGGCTGCCATGCATTTCGCAAACGTGATAACGGCAGCCTTCGACGTACAGTAAGCGCTTTCGTTCGCATCGGCGAACTTTCCGCTAAGCGACGAGATAAAGACATAACGTCCATAACCTGTCGATTGCGCGGCCTCGATGACGGCTGGATTGGTGTACTTCGAGACCAGAAAACCCGCGGTTAAGTTCGAACCCACAATCCAGTTCCAGGTATCAAGGGACATGTCGCGCACAGGCGAGCGATCAATGACACCAGCGTTGTTGATAACGATCTCAATGCCGCCCATTCGGTCGATGGCACCCTTGCACATGGTTTCTATCTGGCCTTCATCCATAAGGTCAGCCGGCGCAGCAAATGCCGAACCGCCGGCCTTTTGGATGATGTCGAGCGTTGCTGCTGCGCGATCTTCGTTTCGTGCATGAACGGCGACTGTCGCACCTTCGGATGCGAGCTGCCTGGCGATTTCCTGACCGTTGCCACTGGCTGCACCTGTTACAAGAGCACGCTTGCCTTCGAACATACCTGCCATGGACCTCACTCCGGATCGAACGTCCGTCTGACTTCGGACGCGAGTTGTTGGGGGCCGACGGAGAGCGGAGCCTCACGTCTGACAAAAAGTGACAAGTTAAGTTGATCATCTGACAAAAATTGTGTCAATATGCTCATCAGGACGACAACATCTTCAGAAATCATCAGCGACCTTTCGTCACCATGGCGCAGAAAACAAAGCTCGACCCAATGGTCTCTTGGGATCGGATGCATGTCACCGAGACGGATTGGACGACCACCGATACGGATCTCCTCTCGCGCATGCTGACGGTGATGGAGCTGGCGCGACAATTCGATCAAGTCGCTGCGAAACTTTGGGAGAACGGGTTGGTTCACGGCCCGGTTCACACCAGCATTGGTCAAGAAGCGGTTGCAGCGGGCATTGTCTCCTGTTTGGAATCTGGCGATCTGGTCAGTTATCCCCACCGCGCACATCATCACTTCCTGGCCAAGGCGCTGTTCCATCTTGGTCAGCCTGAAGGATTCACAGTCGACGATGCCGCACGCGCCGCGATCAAACGAACGTTGGCCGAGATCATGGGCCTGGAGCAGGGCTGGTGTCGCGGCCGAGGCGGGTCAATGCACCTGTACTGGCGGGAGGCCGGAATACTTGGTGCCAACGCAATCATTGGCGCAGGCTTGCCGCATGCCGTCGGGATGGCTTCCGCGCTGAAGCGCAGAAACTCCGACAACTGTGTGGTCGCTTACTTCGGCGATGGCGCCGTGCAGCAAGGCGGCACACTCGAGGCTCTCAGTCTGGCGGCCGGGTTCGACGTACCCGTTTGCTTCGTCGTTGAGAACAATCTCTACGCGGTGGCAACGCATATCGAAGAGGTTGTGAAAGAGCCGCGTCTTTCGGGCCGCGGCATCGGACTTGGCATACCGGGCATCTCCGTCGATGGTATGGACGCCGTCGCTGTGCGAGCCGCGATGATGGAAGCAGTGGCTTGGATGCGAGACGGAAAGGGGCCGTTCCTCATCGAGGCCCTTACCTACCGTTACCTTCATCAGAACGGACCCGCGGCGGGAAGCGCATTTGGTTACCGCACGAAGGAGGAGGAGCAAGCCTGGAAAGCACGCGATCCGATTGTACAGGCGCACGAGCAACTCAGCTTACGAAATGACATCGATCGTAGTGGGCTCGAAGCGCTGAGCGACTATGTCACAGCACTCCTGACGGAGATTGTCGACGAACTGATCGAAACCCATGACGGGGAACGCCGCATCATTCCGTCCTTGTGGCCTGATCCGCAAGATGCCGACCGGGGTGTTCGCGGCGACCTCTCCGAATTCGATGGAGCACGGTATCAAGAGGAGAAGGCCTACGCGGGGGCGTGGCAAACAAAGAAGTTCTCGGAGGCCATCGCAGCCTCAATTCAACGAAACATGGCCGACGATGACCGTGTCCTCATCATGGGCGAGGACATACAGCATCTAAAAGGCGGCACAAATGGCGCAACCAAGGGCCTCGCCGAGACGTTCCCGGACCGTGTGATTGGAACACCTATCGCCGAGCTCGGTTTTCTCGGCATGGCCATCGGTATGGCCATGCAAGGGTCGCTGCGCCCCATTGTCGAGTTCATGTACGCGGACTTTGCCTGGGTAGCGGCCGATCAAGTCATCAACCAGGCGTCAAAGGCGCGGCAGATGTATGGCGGCGAGGATCCTGTTCCGCTGGTGCTTCGAACCAAGATCGCCATCGGCACAGGCTATGGATCCCAGCATTCCATGGACCCGGTCGGATTCTTCGCCATGGCGCCCGGTTGGCGCATTGTCGCCCCACGCACGGCATACGATTACATCGGCCTGATGAACAGCGCCATACGCTGCCAAGACCCGGTGCTTGTTGTCGAGCACGTGAGCAACTATGCGAAGTCGGTGCCGGTTCCGGTTGACGCTATCGATTACCTCATCCCCATGGGCAAGGCACACACCGTACGAGAGGGTCAAGATGTGACTATTGTCGGCTACCTAACGATGGTCGATATGGCGCTGGACGCCGCCGAGGAACTCGGTATCGATGCGGAGATCATCGATCTTCGCTCGCTTGACTGGGCCGGCATCGATTGGGAGACGATCGGCGCTAGCATTCAGAAGACAAACAACGTGCTGATCGTCGAAGAGGGTCCCCGCAGCACATCCTATGGTGCCTCTTTGGCTGACGAATTGCATCGTCGCTACTTCGACTATCTCGATCAACCGGTTAAGCGGCTCCACGGACTAGAAACGGCGCCTGCTGTCTCGAAAGTCCTGGAGACGGCGACACACGCGACAGGGTCCGACATGCGTCATGCCCTTATCGATGTGATGCGCGACGTTGGGCGCTGGCCCCTAGATGCCGCTTAGGTGCGGTGAGCGAGGCAACAATGAAACTACCAGACGTCAATCCTCATCTGCTGCAATCCAACAGCTTTATCTCTCGGACGCCTCAGCTCTGTATCTGTACGGATGACTTCGAGGCAACCATCAAGGCTTACTCCGACCAGCTCGGCATCGGCCCCTGGTGGATCAACACATACGAGGCCCCCACCCTTAGGAACACAACCTACTACGGCGAGCCAGTAGAGACGTCGATGAAGATTGCCCTGGCCTTCACCGGGGACTTCAACTGGGAGATCATTCAGCCCTTAAAGGGCCCGAGCATCTACCGGGATTTCATTGATCAGCATGGTCCGGGCGCGCAGCATGTCGGTGTATACCTTCAGGACTTCGATCAGACTTGGGACGATTTGGTACAGACGTTTCTCGATCGCGGATGTACGATCTGCCAGGAAGGCAGCTGGAATGAAGTCCGTTGGAAGTACTTCAACGCACCGAACGCGGCGCATATGTGCATCGAGTTGATCGATCGGCCGACAGATTGGGTTCGCCCGGAGCCACTCGCTTGGTATCCGCACCCGCCGCGCTCGCCATAAACAGCTCGTTGCTCGATGTTGCGCAGTTGTTCATGGTTCGTACCCAACCACACCAGAGTTAGAGTATGAACCCCGATGTCAGAACTGCGACGCAATACAATCCTTGAACTGCTCAAGGTCTCGGGTCGCTCAAGCTATGCCGACCTGGCTGTTGAGCTCGAGGTCTCAGAAGAGACAGTTCGCCGCGACATCAAACGGCTTGTCACGGAAGGCGTGGTTGAATCGGTCCGAGGTGGCGTCGCGCTGCCTGACGTGCTGCGCGAGGCGGCGTTTCATCATTGTCTGACCGAACAGGTTGATGAGAAGAAGGCCATCGCAAGAGCTGGCGCCTCTTTCGTCAACAACGGTGACGCCATCATGATCGGCGGTGGCAGTACCACGAGCTATTTCTCACTGGCACTGAAACATCACCGCGATCTGACAGTCGTCACCAACTCAGTTGATATCGCACGCATATTGGTCACGCAGGGTGGCAATCGCGTGCATACAATTGGTGGCGAATTGAATGAGCTGTCAGGCACATCGATGGGCTTGATGGCGGTCGAAAACATCCAGAGGTTCGCCGTCGACAAGGCGTTCTTTTCTGTCGGATGGCTCAATGAACGCGAAGGATTGATGTGCGACACGCTGGATGAGGTCGCATGTTGGCAAGCCATGATTTCGTGTGCTGAACGCTCGATCGCACTGGTTGATTCGTCGAAGTTCTACAAGCGCGGCCTGTTTAAGTGTGCGAGCTTCGAGGAGATCGACAGTCTCGTCACGGAAACAGCGCCAACACTGGAGATCCGACGCCGGCTCCAGGAGGCGAACTGCCAGCTCATTTGCGCCGATGAGTGTATCGACTCCGACGCGACCGGTCAGGACGACTTGCGGCAGCGCCGTGCATCCTGAGATGTAATTCAGATAGAAGTCTGGACGAAGCCGGACGTTCGCAGCGCTTTGTACGGAACTGTTGGTCGACCCGGTCGTACGGGTACGACCTCATGGGGTGTCATGACAGACAGGTCGATGCGGCCCGCTAAGCTCCCGTAACGTCATACGCATGGCGACGCCCCTAGAGACGACCAAAGGCAGGTAACCGCCCGCGGACATCGGCTAGATGAGACGCCGAACAGAGGGGTCACCATTGAGATCCCATTGGCTACCCCGCTTTCGGACCTTCCACCTCGCAACAACCCTCCGGCCAAACTCCCACACCCATCAAGTCGCTTCTTCGTCCGAAAACGAGAGCGCGACCGTTCCTTGTGTTTATCCCAACAGGCGAATGGCTCGGTCGGCGTCATAATCTGCATTATGGAAAGCTGTGGTGGTGCGGACAGTCTGCTGCGAACCCGTCTCTACCGCGATTTCCCTGTTAACAGGGAAAAACAGGGAATTTCTAAGGTTTTCGGCAGAATCCGAGTTGTTCGCTAGAATTCCTGCAGTGTTTTCAAGAGCTTAGTGAGAGTTTCCCTACTCGCAAGAACAGGGAAGTTTCAGGGACCGATCAGGGAACTTGTTCGCGGAATCAGGGAATGCAACGGACACGTCGGAGAAGCGGTGCCAAGAACCCAATCAGTTCGACCGCATAAGAAGTGGCCCAAAAACCAGCTGCAAACAAGCGACCGGCATCGCCATCTGCCGCGCCTCTGCCAAGCAACTCTGGCTGAGTGTAAGTTTTTCATAGGTACAGCCAACAGCGTCACCTGGCCGACCCGCGGCATTAGTCGGGATTCGTCGTGTCGATCCATTGCGCGGTGTCGTCGAGGGCGTGTCTCAACATGTCGACCATAGTGTCGATCTCGGGCTCGGTGATGATGAGTGGCGGCGATAGCCCCATCGTGTCGTTCTGGCCCGCCCGCGAGATAAGACCATGCGCCATGACCCTCGCGGTGCAGGTTGCACCGACCTTGGACGCGGCTGCGAAGTTCGTCCGGCGCCGCTTGTCCTTGACGATCTCGACACCCGCCATAAGGCCGATCCCGCGCACCTCTCCGACGATCGGGTGGTCGACGAGCTCTGCGAGACGCGCCTGCATGTGAACGCCCATGCGGGCCGCGTGATCGACCAGCCCCCTTTCCTCGTAGATCGCGAGCGTCTCCAACGCGACCGCCGCAGCGACCGGATGGGCGGAATACGTGAAGCCCGTGCCAACGATCGCCGAGGGATCGTCGCCCTCCTTCAGGCCCTCATAGATGGCATCCGACATTAGCACCGCCGAGATCGGGATGTAGGCCGACGAAAGCTGCTTGGCGACCACCATCATGTCGGGTTCGATCTCGAGGGCCTCGGCTCCGAACATGCGGCCTGTCCGGCCGAAGCCGCAGATCACCTCGTCCGCAACCATCAGCACATCGTGCTTCTTCAGCACTCTTTCGACCTTGGGATAGTAGCTTGGCGGCGGCACGATGGTACCACCTGAGGCAAGCACCGGCTCGGCGAAGAAGGCCGCGACTGTTTCGGGCCCCTCCTCCTCAATCAGCTCGTCGAGCTGGCGGGCCAGCCGGCTCGTGAAGTCCTCCTCGGATTCACCCTCCCGGCCGTTGTGGTAGTAATGCGGCGTCTCGACATGGAGGAAACCGGGAAGCGGCAGGCCAAAGCCCGCGTGGACATGCGGCAAACCGGTCATGCTGGCCGAGACGGCCGTCGTGCCGTGGTAACCCTTGAGTTGGGTGATGATCTTGCGCTTTTCGGGCTTGCCAACGGCGGCGTTGCGGAACCAAATCAGCTTGACGGCCGTGTCGTTGGCCTCCGAGCCAGAGTTCGCGAAGAACACTCTCGTCAGACGTCGTGGCGTTATCTCCACCAGCTTTTCGGAAAGGTCGATCGCAGGTGTGTGAGAGCGATGGGTGAAACTCTGGATGAAGGCCAGTTTCTTCATCTGGGCCGCCGCCGCCTCGACCAATCGTTCCTCGCCCCAGCCCAAACCGACGCAGGCGAGGCCCGCTAGACCCTCGATGTAACGGTTGCCGGCATCATCATAGACATGGATGCCCTCGCCGCGCTCGATGATGAGCGGGCCATTGACCTCATGCTGGCGCGGACTCGTGAAGGGGTGGACGTGATAAGCGATGTCGCGCGCACCAGCCGAATTGGGGGTAGTTTCATTCATTAGCTTCTCCCTCAGCATTGCCGTCAGGCCTCCGCTGGCAAGAACTCCTCATTGAAGATGGTGGTATCGTCGAACTCTTGTGACCGTAACCACGCGCGGGCCGCGTCGACCATTCTTGGTGGGCCGCAAATGTAGGCTTCGTCCTCGGCGGTCGCCGGCCGATCCCAGATTGTCGCAACGGCATCAAGGACAGTACCGGCGACTGCTTTCACCGGGACCTGCACCTCGACCAGGCCGGTCATCACGGCAATACCGACCGTCAGATCTAGCTGTTCGTTCAACGGCGTGAGATCCGAGACACCGAACAGGTCTTGCGCCGACGTTACGCCGAAACCAAGAAAGACCGGTCCCCCATGACCCCGGTCCGCCAGCGCTCGTAGCATCGACAAGATAGGCGCAAGACCTGTACCCCCCGCCATAAAGAGCTTCGCGCCGGCGCCGTTCCTAAGGAAAAAGCGTCCATAGGGGCCGACGACGTTCAGAATGTCTCCCACCTTGGCGGAGTCAGCGAGATAGCGGCTCATCGCGCCATCAGGCAACTCCCTGATGTAAAAGTCGAACTCCTTGCTGACGGGAGCGTTGGCCATGGAAAAGTTCCGCTGCGCATTCGCGTCGGGAATGGCGATGCTGATGTATTGGCCAGGAAGAAATGGCATCTCGAACTGTAGGCGCAGCCGCATCCACCACACCGACTGCGAGCGCTTCTCAAGCGCCAGGATCTTCGCCCGCCGATTAACTGGTTCGAACAGATCCGCCCGGGCATAGGGTACACGAAGGGTGACATCACTATCTGGACGGAACTGGCATAGAAGCGTCTCTTTTCCGGTCATGTCCCGTGCAGCGCAAGTCTTGCACCTTCCGTCCCGACAATCGTGAGCAAGGGCAATCCCGACGGACTCGGCGGCCTCTAGCACGGTCTTGCCGTCACGCGGAGAAACGACAATCATCTCGCCATCGGCGAATACCAAGGTTGCCTCGACCGACAAGGCGTCAGCTCCGCCGTTCTTGCATGACGCGCTCAAAAATCGTCCTCGACAAGTCCGGTAGGCAGACCGTCGATACTGACTATGTTGTTCTTCAGCTTGTACTCCTCCAGCCCGTTCGCGCCGAGGCTCTTCGCAAAATCGGTCAATTCGGTCCGTTCGCGAACGTATTCGTAGATCGGGATGCCGAAGCCGCAGGAATCCGATACACGCTGGACGTCGATCACAAACATCTGGCGGATGCCCGGGACATCGTCAAAAAGCGAGATCAACTCGCTCCAATCGTCGCTTTCTGGAAGAACAATCCGCGCCTTGCCGTATAAGCGAACGATGTTCGGTGGACCGCTGAATGCACAGAACATGATCGTGATGCGACCATTTTCTGTCACGTGCGCGCCAGTCTCATTTCCGCTGCCGGTAAGATCGAGATAGACAACCGTCTTGGGATCAGGAATTTTGAGTTGTGTGACGCCTTTGGGCGACACATTGATCAGTCCGTCTTGCGGCGCGGTGGCAACGAAGAACAGGCGCTGAGCCTCGATAAAGTCGCGGATGTCGTCGTTGATCTCACTCCAGTGCATTCCCATACCAATGACTCCTTCTTTCAGATCTGCGCGCTGCTGCGCTCGAACGCTGCGGCAGCGGACAACGCCCATTTCTGTGCCCCGATCTGCCTGTCGACTTCATGGTGAGTTGCGCCCCGTCCACCATCGATCCCGAGCAACTTCTTACTGCTAAAGCGCTTCGGCCATGGTCCGACGACTAGCGAGTCTCGCCTCGTCCGTCGGTCAGCCAGTACGGTCGAAGAGCGTTCTAACAGTCCCGAGTCGTCGACACGCTCGATGGCATCATTCCAGACCCTCGCCCCGACGAGCTTCGTACAGACGAACCCAGGAGCGCCGGTCTCACACGCACTTGGAACGACCTCCGCCGCGAAGCCGGCCTCATCGGTGCTACGGCGCAATGTCCAAACGACCACCTGGCCGATCACTCGATCCGGCGTGTCGAGGCTCTGCGTCGATGGCGCGGACGGCCAGGCGGTATCAACTGAGCACTTGAACAGCGTCCCGCTTAACCGCCGCATGAGACCGCCAACCACGTGTAGCGCAACACGTGTGTGCATTGCTTTTCCCTTCGGGCTCCATTCGGACTTCCGTCGCAGACCAATCCCTCGTTCAAATACCAGCCTACCACATAACAGTATATTCATACTTTTTTTGTTGGTAGCAATCCTCGACTTTCGTTAAGTGCCGATCGGCAATGAGCCGATGCTGAGCAAAAGTCGACGGCAGAAGGCCTATTCGCAGCGCGTCTCTGTCAAATCGGAAGACCGATGCCATCATTCGCTACGAGAAAATTGATACAGATATACCGTCTCGGCTGGTCAATTGTCGTTTCCTGCCTGATTGCTCGACCTGCCGCAGACGAGCGGGATTACAGGTGGAGAATGCGCCGGGCGTCCGACGGTGATGCAATCGTGGCACCGAGCACCTCGACGATCTGCACAACGCGCTCGACCAGCTCGCCATTCGATCTAGCAAGCACGCCAGGACCCATGTAGAGGTTGTCTTCAAGACCGGTTCTAACATGGCCCCCAAGGATCACGGCCTGAGCAGCCATCGTGAAGTTTGCGCGCGATATGCCAAAACTGGACCAAATCGCCCCGTGCGGTAGCTGCCGTTGCATCGAGATCATTGTTTCAGCCGTTGCCGGCGCCCCCCAAGGGATGCCAAGGCAGAGTTGAAACAACGACGGCGCGTCGATCAGCCCTTCTTCGGCAAGTTTTGCGGCTAGACGAATATGACCGAGCTCGAACACTTCGAGTTCTGGCTTCACGCCGGCCTTCTTGATCTCGGCTGCCATAAGCCGCAAGTCGCGCGGGATATTCAGGAATGCGTACTCACCGAAATTCATAGTCGCGACGTCTAAACTGCATATGTCCGGCTTTAGGTCGACGACATGATGAACGCGCTGCAACGGTCCGGATAGCGATGTCCCCGGTCCGCCACGCGATGGATCCGTTTCATCCGGAACGAAGCGCGCCCCGACACCTGTCGTCAGATTGATGAGGACGTCCGTTCCAGACTCGCGAATACGTCCGACGGTCTCTGCGTAGAGCTCAAGATCGCTGCTCGCTGCCTTGGTCACGGGATCGCGGACATGAATGTGGACGATTGCGGCGCCAGCGGACGCCGCCGCGATTGCCTCGTCTGCAATTTCCATGGGCGTAACGGGGACGTAAGGCGACTTCGACGTTGAAGCCCCGGCGCCCGTTAGCGCCGCGGTGATAATGACAGCTTCTGCCATGAGATCACCTCACGCCTTTATGCTTGAATTGGAGAAGTGCAATGCGGCGTCCCTGCCCCCGCGAACTCTGGGGTCATCACTCATACTGCCGCGTCGCCGACGCCATGGCAGCAAACAGTGACGCCGTCGAGGGCGCGGAATCGATCGCCATGATGGAGTCCCAGATCGCTTCTGCCGCGTCCTCTCGCCAAAGTCGCGTCGTAAGAGAGAGATACTTTTGGCGCAAATCGGCCGTTGATGGCTGTCGCGGCGCATCATTTTCACGCATGTCGACTTCTGCTTCGCGTGACGTTCCATCTGCCAAACGGAGGGTGACACGCGCCGGGCGACGGTCGGGCAGACTCGCTGTCATCGACTCGTCCTCCTTCAGGCGGACCTTTGCAGCAAGGTCGAGTATGTCGTGATTGGCAATGGTGCCAGACGTGAAGCTCTCGACGCCCGCATCGCCGTTCCACAAGGTTGTCGCCAAGGCGAAGGGAACCGAAAACTTACTGGCCAGCACGTTCTTCGGCGCAGGATCGCTGAGTTCGACCGCAAGTGCGTAGGTTTCGACGTCGATCGACCGGATCGACTTAAGATCCAAATCTGAAGTATCGGCCCTTACGCGGTTCAGTGCGTTGATTGCTGCATGGTTGTATCCGCAGCAGGCGTGGGCCTTGAAGTAGTTCCGCTCCACCTCCCAGCGCTCGCCGAGATTGGCAATCAAGGCGTCAGTGTCGAAGGTGTCGCTTACAACGCGCCCAAAGACCTCAATGACGCCACTCTGGTCCCCGGTGTATCCCGAGGCGAGCAAATCACCGACGAGTACGCCTAGTTGGCTGGAGACCCCGGCGAACGTGTTACGCACAGTACCGCCTTCCAGCATGGTCCGCCTCGATGTCGCAAGCCCAAGGCTGGCGGCCATGTTTATAGCGTCCAGCATCGACGCAGCACTTGCATTGCTAAGGCGGGCGACTGCTACTGCCGCACAGATCGTCCCCCATGATCCGTGGGTATGCATGGCAGGTCGTAAGTCAGTTGCAATACCTATTCGCGCGCCCACTTCGTAGGCTATCGTGATGGCCGTAAGGAGATCGCATCCTGTTGGGTCCTGGTCGACCGCCGCTGACAGCACCGCAGGAATGGTGTGGATCGCCGGGTGGTTCTTGCAGTACTGATGAGCCTCGTCCATCTCCAGGCTGGTTCCGGCCGTCCCGTTCAACAGCGCCGCAGTACCGGGTGTGTACCGTCTGTTCGTCCCTAGAAGCGGTACCGTCCCCTTACCGGCTAACCGGCGCGACAGCGACTGAACCTCGGGCTCGGCGGCGCCACCGACGATAGCGCCAATCGTGTCAGCCAGGATCAGGGCGGTTCTAGCGCGCACTCGATCCGGCAAGTCGGCAGGGCTCACCCGCACCGCGAACTCGGCCAGCTTTTCCAATACGTCCATACTGTATATAGACAGTAGAAGCCGGCATACGGCAACATAATTCAGCCTGTGCCCAAGTGAGCGCACGCCCATGTCCGCTCAACCAATACCGTTGGGCGCATCGGTTCAACCACGAAAGTGGCCACCGCAGCGACACTTCGGCGGTTTCATCGTGTCCTGTTCCAGAAGAGATTTATTGTCGCGTGCTTGTTCTTGCCGCTACGCTTGCGCACTTAGCTTGAGAGTGAGTCGATATCGCCGTATCGATCGACTGCTTCCAATGGCGGCTTGGTGTTGAAACGAAACACGTGAGAGGTGCTGGTATGAACGATGGTCCGAGACAGAAGCGCTCGACCTACACACGCCAACGAATCCTGCAGGCCGGAATGGAGCAGTTGGAAAAGGAGGGCTACAGCAACCTCACTGTTTCCAAGGTTGTGACAAAAGCGGGCCTTTCGATAGGCGCCTACATGCATCACTTCTCGTCGAAAGAGAAGCTGATCATCGGTCTGATTGAGAGCTTCCACAAACAGCGCACTGAGGCGCTTGAAGAACGTTTTGAAGCTCTGCGGATCCGAAACCGCGGCGATATCATGTACTTCCTGCGTACCATACTGGAGATACAGAGCGGTTATCTAAACAATATCTCCAACGAGTTTTTTATGGCGCAGCGGACCGACCCGGTCTTGCGTTGGCATGGCAGGGAAGTTTCTCTCCAGAACAGAAAGCGATCGAAAGATCTTTATCGGAAGATCTTCGGCCCCGATGTCTTCGACAATTCGTCGATCTTCGAGATCCTTGATGACTATACGAACATCTTTCTTCGGAGCATTAGCATTATCTCGGTCGTCCGGGACCCGGAGGAAGTTGAGCAAAAGATAGGGACCTGGCTCGATCACTTCTGCGACCTGATCGAACAGGAAATTAAGGCCGCAAACGGGAACAAGGATAAGCAGGGAGAGTTGACCGAACGGGTCGCAAAGACAGGGAAAAAGTCTGAGTCGGATAAGGCGAGAGCGGCGAAGCGGAAGAAAGCAGCAGCCAAGTGAATGCCGCCGCATTCGTCTCCGGCGCCGGATCCGGAATCGGTAAGGCGATTGCCTATCGGCTTGCGGTCGGCGGCTATTCAGTGTGTGGCGATGATCGGGACGCCGAGGCTGTTGGGGCGGTCGCTCGTGACATCGAAAAGAACGGGGCGCGCGCACTTGGACTCCAGGGCGACGTAACAGATCCGGACTGTGTCGATGCAGCAATTCAGGCCGCAGAAGAAGAGCTTCGCCCCCTCGAAGGGCTGGTACCTGCAGCCGGGGTCGTTCTGCTTGCACCAATCGACACCGTCGACCTGGAAACCTGAAACCGTCAATTCGAAATCAACGTCACGGGATCGCTGATACCGGTTCAGGCGGCATTTCGCGTCATGAAACCGCGCCGAAAAGGCGCCATCGTCTTCATCGCGTCACGGGCCGCCGCTCGGATGAAACCCATCATGGTCCCTGTGGCGCGACCAAGAGCGCGATCCTCCAACTCAGCCAGGCGGTTGCTATGGAGGGAGCGGATTACGGAATCAGGGCTAATTGCATTCTGCCTGGTTGGGTCGACACGGAAATGATGCGCGCCGATGTCTATACCGGCCCCGCTCGCGAGGAGTGGATCAAGAACTGCCCGTTGCACCGAACGGCCGATCCGGATGAAGTAGCGGCCGTCATCGAATTCCTACTCTCTGACAACACATCACTCATCACCGGCGTGTCCCTGCCGGTCGATGGAGGACGAGGAATGGTCTGACGCGAAGGATGCGGCCATTGCCGGTTTGATCGTTACAGCATAGGTCGGGCGGCCGAAGATAGGGCGAGAACGGTCGATTTTTCTCGCTTCTCAAGCGTCGAGGCAACGGAAGTCGTTGAACGAGGCTTGCCTGGGTCAGCGACGAGAAGGCCGTTTCTCGCACCGACGACAATGCCGTCGATTGTCCCGAAGTCTTGATGAGTATGGGGACCTATCTCCGGACGCCGCTTCTTTCGTCGATGGCTGGCGCGGAGATTGCGCGGATCGTCGCGGAGATCAGAGCGACAGCACGCATCGCCACGGCGACCGATCGAGTGCACTTTTCCTCTCGCGGATTGCCACAATGATGTAGGTGCCAGAATCATCGTAACAGGTGTTTCTGGCGCGATGAGTTCCGGGCGCGACGGATCAGTATGATTCTATTGATTGAGCAGATGACGCCATCGAAAGCGCCGCCGTAGCGGACGCCGCCGAACAGAACCTCAGATCGCTTTGCGGCTTCTCCAACCGCACTTCCTGAGGAACCTGACGAGTGCTCAATGTCTCGCAAGAGGGACGCCAATGATTGTTGACAGTGTCACTTTCAGCGAAATACAGTATGAGCATACTGTATAAGAGATAAGCAGATTCACCATAAGGGTGCGACTACAACTACAAACCACGGGGGGAGTGATGATCACTACCGACACAGCGCCGGCCTTGACGGCCGATGGCAAGAACAGCGACGTCGCGAGGGCGGGTCTGGCTTGCCGAGATGATTCATTGCAATCGCCGAAGCATGAGGGAGCGCGCGGGCAGTCTTCGACGTTAGCGTCGCTTGGCCGTTTGACGCGCCGCGGTTTTATCAGCGGGTTAGCCGGCGCCGGCCTCGTCGTGGGTCATGGCAGCGGCCGCAGAGCCCTCGGTGCGGACGACGAACTGCTGGTTTTCTCTTGGAGCGGCTACGAAGTGCCAGAAATGCACCAGCCTTACATAGACAAGCACGGCCGGGCGCCGGACTTTGCCTTTATGGCTGGGTCGACCGAGGCATTCACGAAGGTTCAAGCCGGTTTCAACCCGGATTTGGTCCACACATGCGCGTCCGATGCCTACCGATGGTGGGATGCCGGGCGGGTTCGACCGATCGACGTGTCCCGGCTCGATCACTGGGACTCCGTGTTCCCAAGGCTGCAGGAAATGCCCGGCGTCGTTGCGCCAGATGGCGAGTCGGTGATTTTGGTACCCGTCGACTGGGGCAACATCTCGTTTTGCTACCGCACCGATCTGGTCGATATCTCGCCCGAGGAAGAGAGCTGGCAGCTGATGCTTGATCCGCGGTTTGCCGGGCGCATGTCGGCCAGCAATGGCGTCGACAACTTCCGTGGCGTGGCACTCGCCATTGGCGTCGAGGACCCCATCAACATGACGGAGGAGGACCTGGATAACGTCAAGGAAGCGCTCGTTGGGCAAAGGGATCTTCTCAACTTCTATTGGGAAAGCAGCACACAACTCACCCAGTCCCTGGCCACCGGTGACGTGGTGATCGCAGACTGCTGGAACGAACATAGCGCAACGTTGGTTAGCGAGGGCATTCCGGTACGCATGGCCAACCCGAAAGAGGGCATGCTGACCTGGGTCTGCGGCTTGATGCTGGTTGGTGAGGACAGCGAGAAAGACGACTTGGCCTATGACTACATGAACGCCATTCTCGCGCCCGACTCCGGCGCGTTCTTGGTCGACTCATATGGGTACGGGCATTCGAACAGGTCGACTTTGGACCGGGTCTCGTCCGAACGGTTGGACGAGCTGGGCATCTCGACGCCTGATGAGATGTTTGCCCGAACCTTCTTGTCGGTACCCGGCCAGAACTTCGTGGAAATGGAGCGCATCGTCGCCGAAGTACAAGCAGGACTGTAGGCTCTTGCGGAGAGGCATATGAATCCAACCCTCGATCCAGGTCCAATCTGAGCGTTAGAGGAGCCTTCGGGCTGGATCATCGTGATGTGGAAGATCCGTATGGCCAGGAAGCCTTAAACGGTCGAGCAAATCATCAGTCACTTGCGTGAGACAGACGTATGGCCTTCGCAGGCTCGGATGGATCGCAAGGCTTGTTGTCAGACCGGGGTCTCGGAGCAGAGAGGCTACCGCTGGCCCGCTAGCACAGTGGACCGGAGATAGATCAGGCTCATCTCCTGAAGGAGCTTGAGCGGAAGAGAGCGCGGCTCGGTCGGGCGGAGTCGGATCAGACGCTGGGGAAGCCGGGGCCATGGAGACCGCGCAGGGCAATTCCGAATCCCCGAACGTCGGCGACGCTGCGTGATCCAAGTCCGTCAACGACCACGGTCGCTCCGAGCAGCGAGCTTGCCGGTATCCGACTGCGCATCACAGCGTCCATGTTTCGGGCTGGTTCAAAACCCAAAGCGTCAAACCGAAGGAGGACGTCTGAAATGGACAGGTTCAGTGGGAAGATCGCGGTCGTGACCGGCGCTGCGAGCGGGATCGGCCGGGCCACGGCGGCTCGGATGGCGGCCGAGGGCGCGACTGTCATGGCGGTGGACCTAAACCAGGACGGGCTGGATCAACTTGCCGCGCGGGCCTCCGCGGAGCCAGGTAGCATCATCGCGCGGCCATCCAATGCGCTCGATCCGGCCGACGTGACGCAGGTCATAGCCGACACGCTGTCGCAGGAAGGCCGGATCGACATCCTGATCAACACGGTGGGCGGCGGCACGATCATCAGCGACTCCGGGACAACGATCGACGCTCTCACGCTTGACGACTGGCGGAACCTGGTCGACTTCAACCTGACCGGAAGCTTCCTTTCCATCAACGCCGTGGTCCCAGCCATGAAAGCGCGCGGCGCGGGCAAGATCATTAATGTCTCGTCGATCGCTGGGCGCGGCCTGAGCTCGGTCAGCAGCTCTGCATATGCCGCGGCAAAGGGCGGCCTGATCGCGCTTACCCGCAAGCTCTCCTTCGAACTCGGCCCCTTCGGCATCACCTGCAACGCGATCGCACCCGGCCTGACCCTGACAGAGCGGGTCGCGCCGCTTTGGGACGAAAGGAGCGAGC
This sequence comes from Hyphomicrobiales bacterium, assembly GCA_028280515.1. Classification (GTDB taxonomy): domain Bacteria; phylum Pseudomonadota; class Alphaproteobacteria; order Rhizobiales; family Methyloligellaceae; genus UBA2767. Next base: position 44,515 of record JANQLP010000107.1, on the reverse strand, counting down.
AAAACAAGGCGGCGATCCTTGCTAACATCCCCCTCGGCCGACTGCCGAGCGCGGAAGACCAAGCCGGTGTGATCTGCTTTCTCGCCTCGAACGATGCCGACTTCGTGACAGGTGTCACGATCGATGTCACCGGCGGCCAACGTTGACGACCTCGTGGCCATCTGGACCGGTGTACTCTTAAGATCTCTACTTTGAAGCGCACCGATCCCTTTGTGGTGATGTAGTGCGCGCGTCGTTTTCAACAGCATGGAAAAGACGGGCACGGCTTGCCTTGGAGGCCGGTGAAATGCACGGTCGCACACTGCCGATCCCAGACTGACTGTCCAGCAGCGGCGTGTACCGCAAAGGCCTAGCTTCAAAGACGCGGGCTGGCGCACCTGGAATCAATACAATTGCGACTGGTTCTTCGAGCCGCATGGTCGGAACGCGCCACTGTGTCGAACGAAGCGATACAGGATTTAAGCCCCTTCCGCACCCCAAAACCCAGCACTTCCGCGACATAGCGGCCGGCCGCAAGACCTCGCAGATGGGATGCTAATGATTGTTGACAGGAGTGGTATTTGAAAAATACAGTATGCTTATACTTATAACCTTGGCATGGTGCCCCGTGAAAGAGACGGGCTGACAATGGGCCGGGGAACAAGAGCGCAGACGCGCCGACAGGGAGGTATGTTTCCATGGCGGTTCCCATTTCGATCACACAGTTCTTCGTGTCGACTCGCACTGTCCGTCTTGATCTGCAGTGACGATCAGGGCCGTGGGCGGCAGCCTCTCTCTCGACCATCAGTTGAACGATGATGTCGTCAACCGTTCAGTAGGACTCCGCGGACTCAGCGTCCAACTCGCTCTCCGAGGTGTTTGCAAGACCTACGGACCACCGGCCTCAGGCGTGCGTGCCCTCGTCGATGTCGATCTCGACATCCAAAACGGAGAGTTCTTCTCTCTCCTGGGCCCCTCGGGCTGTGGCAAGACGTCCCTGCTACGCATTCTCGCAGGCTTGGAAAATCAGACAGCCGGTACGATCTCGATCGCGGATCGTGTGATCGACGACGTTCCCCCCTTTAAGCGGCCCGTCAACACAGTTTTTCAATCGTACGCTCTCTTTCCGCATTTCACGGTGCGCAAGAACATCGCGTACGGCCTCGTCTCCAAGAAAATCTCCGGCTCAGACTTGAACAACAGAGTGAACGAGATGCTCGCGCTTGTTCAACTGACCGACCTCTCCGAACGATATCCAGGACAGCTATCGGGCGGCCAACAGCAGCGCGTCGCCATTGCCCGCGCGCTAGCGCCTGAGCCCGATGTCCTGCTTCTTGACGAGTGCCTGTCTGCGTTGGATCGCCAACTCCGCAAGGAAATGCAGAGCGAATTAAAGAGGATCCAACGATCCACCGGCGTGACTTTCGTTTTCGTTACGCACGACCAGGAAGAGGCAATGGCGCTTTCCGACCGTATGGCCGTGTTGAGCGAGGGACGCGTGGTCCAGGTCGGAACGCCCATCGACATCTACAACGCACCGGCTAATCGATTCATTGCCGGTTTCATCGGCGACATGAACTTCATCAGGTGCGAGGCGCTCGGTTCGAGACGAGTCAGTGTCGCCGGACAGGTGCTTGACGTTGAACATAAATTCGAGCCCGGAGCATCCGTCGTACTCGCCGTCCGGCCGGAGTGTTTGACCGTGGATTTCGATGGCAGTTCTTCCGATCGTATGTCAGCGGCCGGAATGGCCGGAACAATCCAGGACATCGCATTTACCGGGAATGTGCTTGCTCTATCGATTGAGCTTTCCGACGGACAGCACCTTCGGGCCGAGCTTCGCTCACGCGACGTTGCGGGCAAATCCATTATGCCGGCACATGCTGTACGGGTTGGGGTCGAGGTTTCCGATATCTCGATCTATCCGGCAGCGGCTGGAGTTTAGCAGCCATGGGCCGGTCGACAGGCAAGATCTACCTTTCATTGGCGCCGTCTGTCGCGGCGATCATGATACTTTTCTGCGGCCCTTTGCTCGCTATTGTCGCCGCCTCGTTCACAAGACGCGCCCCGAATGGCGGCCTGGATTGGTCTGAATTCTCCGTCGAAGGGTACGTTCGCCTCTTTGCCGAACCCGATCTGTTCGGCGTGCTTGTGCCGAATTACACATTCCTCAGCGCCTTTACCCGCTCACTGTCCCTATCATTGATAACAACAGCCATCTGCCTTCTGATCGCCGTGCCCGTGGCGATCTACATGTCTCAGTCAAGCCACCGGATACGGAATCTCCTTCTGTTGCTCATCACGATCCCGTTCTGGGCCAATCTTCTGGCGCGAAACTATGCATGGATCCTGATTCTGCGAAGCGATGGAATTCTTGACGGCATCATCAGGTCGGTCGTGCCGGAGGCACCTCAAACAGGACTCTTGTACACCCAGTATGCCGTTCTGATTGGCCTCATCTACTCGTTCCTGCCATTCATGGTTCTTCCAATCTACGCGAGCGCCGAGCGGTTCGATTGGCGCTTAGCAGACGCAGCTCTCGATCTCGGGGCGAGTCGAAGACGGGTGTTTGTCACTGTCATTCTCCCGTTGCTGCTTCCGGGAATCATCGCGGGATCGATACTGGTCTTCATTCCATCCATGGGATCGTACATCACGCCGCGCCTACTCGGCGGCGGCCGCGACTTCCTTTTGGGAAACCTGATCGCACAGCAATTCGGCAGTGCACGGAACTGGGCATTCGGCGCATCAATCGCCATCGCCTTGATGGCAAGCATTCTGTTAGCTCTCGCCCTCGTCAATCGCCTCAGCCAGAACAAGTCGGAACGAGAGGTCAAGGTCGCATGAGCGTGTCGACCAACAAGTGGCGAAGGATCACGGGCGCGCAATGGCTCACCCTTGTCTTCTTCCTGTTTCTCTATGGGCCATTGATCGCTCTCATCGGCCTTTCTTTCAACGAGAACCGCTCCGCGACAATCTGGACCGGCTTTTCGTTCGACTGGTACGGTCGTTTGCTTGCCAACGATGACCTTCTCGCTGCGGCGAGGAACAGTCTGATCGTCGCGCTGTCGGCGGCATCTCTTGCGACGCTCATCTCGTTACTGGCTGCCGTCGTCATTGCACGAAACAGGTTTCCAGGCAGAAAGGCCGTCGACGGTCTGTTCAGTATGCCGCTCTTGGTGCCCGACATCGTGTTCGCGATCGGCGCGTTGCTGTTCGTTCTGACCATTGGCCTTTCGCCAGGGTTACTTGCGCTGGTTATGGCGCACACCGCGTTCTGCATCCCTTTCGCCAATCTACCGATACGGGCGCGGCTCCAGGGTTTTGACTGGGCGCTTCTCGATGCTTCAGCGGACCTCTACGCCTCACGTGGGCGAACGATGATCCGGGTTCTGATGCCACTCATGATGCCCGGTATCTTGGCCGGTTTTTTGCTCGCCTTCATCGTCAGTCTCGATGACTTCATCGTTAGCTTCTTCGTTTCGGGTCCAGGCAGCATCACCGTCCCTGTCTATGTGTTCGGACTTATCCGGCTCGGCGTGACACCGGAGGTCAACGCCATCGCATCCGCGATCGTCATGATCTCGGTCGTCATGACGGTTCTCTTCTTTTTCGTCAACTCACGTTCATCCAGGAAAGGAGATCCGAGATGAAGAACCTTAAGAGGCGCATTGCCTTGCTAGCTGCGGCGCTTTTCACCGCGGTTTTGGTCAGCGGTCCAGCAACCGCCCAATCGAACGAGTTGTTCCTCTATGCTTGGGCCGACTATGTACCGTTCGAGCTCATTGAGAGATTCTCCGATGAGACCGGCATCGACGTCCGGCTCGATGTCTATCTCTCGAACGAAGAACTTGCCGCCAAGCTACAGGCCGGCGGAACGGGGTATGATGTCGTCGTGCCGGGCGACTATATGGTTCAGCAACTGGCCGAACTCGAACTGTTGCAGGCAATCGACTTTAAGACGCTTCCGAATTTCGAGAATGTGAAGGGGCCGCTCTTAAGTCCGGCTTTTGATCCCGACAGGCTCTATTCCGCGCCTTACCTGCATGGCTCGACAGCGATCGCCTATGACAGCGAAAAGGTGTCGGCCGAAGAGATCGGTGACAGTTGGTCGATCTTCTTCGACCCTCCCTCTGACCTTCAGGGAAAGATCGTCGCCCTGAATGACGAGCTTGAGATGTACAAAGCTGCCGCTCTCTTTCTGGGAATCGATTACTGCACCGAGAGTCCAGAGGATGCGACAAAGATCCTCGAGCTGCTTGAAGCTCAGAAGCCTCATCTTCTGATGTACTCCAGTGACGGTACAATTGAGCGTATGGCGGCCCGCGAAGTGCCGGTTCATCATCACTGGGCGAACGGACCGTTCCGCGTGCGGAGCGAGGTGCCCGCGTGGCAGATGATGTTTCCGAAGGAAGGCGTCAATCTGTGGGCGGATAACTTTTCGATCCCCGTTGGCGCAAACAATGTCGAGAATGCGAAGACGTTCATCAACTGGATGATGGATCCCGAGAACATCGCTGAAGCCACGAACTTCAATGGCTACGCAAACTCGATCGAAGGAGCCGACGCTTTCACCGATCCGGCCGTGGTGCAGGATACAGGCATCAATCCAGGTCCTGACGTCGAAAGCCGCTATGTGGCGAACCAGTTGTGCTCGGTCGCAGCGCGCGATCTCCGCAATCGAGTGTGGACCAGGCTCCGCTCATAGTGTCGCCTTGGCGTTTCTGTTGAGCTGATCGTGCTGCAACGAAGGGACCGACGTGTTCGCCGCCTCTTTGAAGACACGAAGACATAGTGAACATGGGGAACACGCCGGTCCCGATGCAGCAACCCGGCGGGCGTCGTTGGATCCAATTCTTCACGGACCGCACCGCATGGATACATGGATCATCGAACCCGCCCAAGGCTGCAACGTTTGCCGGGTCATAGCGCGCTTCACAAGGGACGCTCCGATGTCGTCTGCGCCACCGACGGTCTTGATCGGCGACAGTGTCGAGACAACTCGATCAATCGGAACAACACTCGACGCGGTCGCATCGCGGACGTGATCCTGGAGCGTCAGGCCTGCGGACCTCCGGCCATGTTCGGTACTGGACTCGAGTTGACGCCGTAGCCAGACACCGATCTAAGCCACGTCAAGCGAAGGAGTGGCCGCCTGTAAGTATCAGGCTTTCGCCGTTCACATGCGCGGAGGCTCGAGCCAGGAGGAAAAGTACCGCGTTGGCAACATCTGCTGGCGATGCGGGTGTCTGAGGGGGGAGTGTGGCGGCCACCGGTGATGTTCTGAATGGCTCGGCAAAGGCCGTGTCGACCGGACCAGGACTGACGCAATTGATCCTTATGTTGCGCGGCCGCAGTTCACTCACAAGGCTCCGCGCAAGACCTAGTAGCGCCGCCTTTCCGGCCGCGTAGGCCGGCGAGATAATGCTTCCGTTGTGTCCCGTAACGGAGGACAGGAAAACGATCGATCCGCCATCGGCCATCATGGGCAGAGCATGCCGCACGGATAGAAAGACGCCGTCAAGATTAACCGCCATGTCCGCGCGCCAATCTTCTAGACTTGTCTCGCCAATCGGACGCGCCGAGAACCGACCGGCGGACGTGACGAGCCCATCCAGGCCGCCGAGCTTCCCCGAAAGTCTGTCAAAGCCGGCTTGGACTTCCTCCACAGCGTCGACCGATCCACGAACGAAGGCGAACTCCTCCTCGACCACCTCTCCGCCAACAGATGGTGGTTTAAGATCGTAGAGAGCGATGCGCGCACCTCTGGCCCGTGCCTGCCGCGCGATTGCCATGCCGATTTCACCAGCGCCGCCGGTGATCAGTATGCGCCGCCCGCTAAGGGAGAAAGGATCGGTTTCGGATTCAGACATTCGTACTCGCGCCGCCGTCAACAGTGATGGTTTCGCCCGAGACAAAGGCGCCACCGGAGCCCGCAAGAAGAACGGCCAGTGGGGCTATGTCCTCCGGCTCACCCCAACGGCCGACTGGTATTCGGGACCGTATCGCGGCATCGATATCGGGGTCTGCGTGTGCTGCGGCAGACATGGCCGTGCGGATCGGGCCCGGCGCTATTGCATTACAGGTTACGCCGAACGGTCCGTATTCATGCGCCAACGAGCGTACGAGAGAGATCAGCGCTCCTTTTGCGGCGCTGTAAGCCGGTGTCGGAACGCGTGAGCGCCAGGCAGCGATCGACGCAAGCAGGATGATACGTCCGTAGCCGCGCGCCTTCATGCCGGGGAGCACGCAACGCAACAGCTCCGTGTTGCCGAGTACATGCAAATCCATCATGGCCGCGAAGTCGTGCCGGCCCGTCTCGGCGAAAGGTCTCTTAAGCATTGTGCCGGCATTTCCGACGAAGATGTCGACATGCTGCAGCATTGATTGGGTTGCGGTGTCGATACTAAAGGGCGTCGATAGATCAAGAACGATGCCACGGTCGTTGAGGCCGAGCGGCTGCGTCGCAGCCTGCACCGACTCCTCGTCCTGATCGACAACGACGACGCTGGCGCCGGCGGCGTGAAGAGCAACGGCAATAGCTTGACCGATTCCTCGTCCCGCCCCGGTAACGACGGCCTTGCGTCCTGCTAGACCAAACAGCGAGACGAGTCCGCTCTCGCCGTTACTAGCGTCGCTGACGAACGTCATCGATGCTCTAGGATGACGTGACGCGAGATCACTCGCCGGCCAAGCTCGTACCGGATCGAACCATTGCCATGACGCCACTCAGTCACGAGTTGCCGCGGTCCCGGCACCGCCTACAACCGATCGACATTCGCCAGCCGGGCGCGCTCCGGTGTACGGCCTGTACAAGTATCATCGGTACGTGACCAGTGACGCGCCTCCGTCGACGAGTAACGTCGTGCCGGTCACGTAGGCTGCGGCATCGGAAAGCAGGTACAGGACGGCGTGGGCAACATCCCAGGCATCGCCCATGCGACCCATGGGTACACTCTCGTTTCGCATGCGGATAAAGGCCTCGGCATCGCCTGAGCCGCGTTGCGCCACAAGCCGCGATTCGACGAGCGGCGTGTGCATAACCCCCGGTACGACGGTGTTGCAGCGAATGCCTTGGGCGGCGTGCCGCAGGGCCACCTGCCGCGAAAACTGAATGATCCCCGCCTTTGCCGTCGAATAGGCAAGCGTATCACCCGCACCGCGAACGCCAGCGACGGAACCTATGTTGACGATGGCGCCGCTACCGCGTGACACCATGCCGCCCAGCAGGCCACGCGTCACCAGGAATGCGCTTTTCAGGTTGAAGTCGATCTGCCTGTCCCAGGTCTCCTCGTCCATCGTGATGCAGTCGCCTTGCGCCGATCCGCCGGCATTGTTGACGAGCAAGTCCGGCTGCCGGCCCTGCGCTGTGAGTTCGGCGAAAACCTCATTGAGCGATTCCGAGGAGGTGACGTCACCGACGACGACTTCGGCGCGACCGCCCTCCCGCACAATCTCCTCGCAAGTCTCTTCCGCACGATCGCGATGGAGGTCCAGCGCGATCACCGACGCCCCGCGCCGTGCGAGAAGGATGGCGATCGCTCGTCCATTGCTGTAGCCAGGCCCGGAAGAACCAGCTCCAGTGATGAAGACGAGCCGTCCCGTCAAGTCGAAAAGATCAACCTGCTCGACCATACTGAAGCACTTCTGCATCTGAGATCACAGTGTCCATAGGGTCCTCGAGGCCCGAGATTGCCAGATAACAGGCCAGAAGCCGGTAATAGCCACAGATGGCGATCAGATCGGTAAATCCGTGCCGCCCGAGCAGACTCAAGAGCTCAGCGGATTTCGGCGTGTCGATCGCATTCGATGAGACTATCCTCTGCGAGAACAAGACTATCTCCGCCATTTCAGGAGCGATTGAGACACCTCGACGGCCTGCGGCAAATAGGATCGCATCTTCCTCGAGGCCCACGCTTCGACCGATCTTCACATGCGTTTCAAATTCAATTCTCGACCGCATTGCCCAAGCTACGGAGATAATCGCGAGCTCCCGCAGCTGCGGATCCAAGGGAGAACTGAACCGAAGATAGCTGCCGACTTGTTGAACAATATCGGCGAGGCACGGGGAATCCAGCATAGCCAAGATCGGACGCGACATCTGACCGCGTGGTCCGGCAACAACTCTCTCGACGACACCGCGCTGCGCGTCGGTCATTTCGTCGGAACAACTCACACCAATCTTCAACGGAGCTCCTGACCTGAAGTTACAAAACCAGTATGATCATCTTGTTTTTGGCTGTCAATTGCCTATGCTCAAGCTTACCGATCACCGTACAAAGTAGGGTTGATATGTCGACGGAATCCATGCTCCAGAGCGAGAGTGACGCTGACCTTCCGATTGTCAGACGCGTTCCTCTGCCAAGACTCGCGGATCTGGCCCGCGCGCGATCCAGAGCCGAGGCCGCCCTAGAAAGGCTGCCTGCCTTGGGCAGCGACGGGCCGGATCCAATTCCATTACGCCTGCCGTAACATGCGCATCGAAGCTGACTATCACCGGCTCGACGCAGAGACTCTCTGCCGAGCGCTGGCGTCCGGTCAGCTGAGTTCCACACATCTCGTGTCGCACTTCCTCGACCGCGTGCGCCGGTTTGACAACCGCCTCAACTGCTTTGTCTCGCTCGATGAGCAACGGGTGCTTTCAGAGGCCAAGCAACGAGACGCCCATCGGGAGGCGGGAGGCCGCCTAGGACTTCTTCACGGTCTACCGGTCTCCATCAAGGATGTGATCGACGTTGAGGGGATGTGCACAACCGCGCATTCGAAGATTCTTGCCGACTGTGTCGCGACGCAGGATTCCGATGTTGTTGCTCTGCTGCGCCAGCAGGGAGCGGTCATTTTTGGAAAGACGGCGACCCACGAGTTCGCGATCGGCGGTCCTTCCTTCGATCTGCCGTGGCCGCCCGCCCGAAACCCATGGAATACCGCCCACCATCCGGGAGGGTCGTCAAGTGGGGCAGGTGCTGGACTTGCCGCCGGTCTCTTTCCTGCGGCAATCGGCACAGACACCGCTGGCTCTGTACGAAACCCTGCCACACATTGCGGCGTCGTCGGTCTGAAACCCGCCGCCGGACAGATCAGCCTGCGTGGCGTGTTTCCACTGTCCTACTCCTTGGATTGCGTCGGACCGATGGCGACCACTGTTAGCGGCTGCGCACGCCTTTTCGCCGCACTCACGGCGAACGAAACGTACGTGTCGTCTCCCGACATCGCCAATGCCTCGGTTTCCGGGATGCGCATTGGCGCATTGCGACGCTGGCACCGCGACGACTTCGAGGCTGAACCGCAGATGGCTGACGCATTCGAACACGCGATCGCGGCACTTTCGGATGCCGGCGGGCAGGTTGTTGAGGTCGATCCGGGTCCGCTGCAGGACTTTGCGGCGGCGGCGTTCGTTATCCGGATGTCGGAAGCCTATACCATCCATCGTCGTTGGCTGGCCGAGCGACCAGAGGATTACGGCACTGCCAGCCGCAACCGTATTTCGGCCGGGGCTTACTTCTCCGCCGCGGACTATATTGACGCGTTGCGGCATGCTTCCCTGCTGCGCGAAAGTTGGGAAAAGGCGACGAGCCGGGTCGACGCTGTCCTGACATTGTCCAGCTTCGATCCTTCTTGCGCGATCGACGACATGGCGACATTCGAGGCGAATTACGGACGCCAGGCTCGCGCGCCGATCAACCTAATCGGTTATCCGGCGCTTGCTGTACCTTGCGGATTTACATGTGATGGCCTGCCGCTTGGCGTCCAGATCGTCTCACGGCCGGGTGACGAGACGGCGCTGATGGCTCTAGGCCACGCCATAGAGGCGGCCAGCCTTTCGGGAAGGTACCCACCCGGTTTCGGCGAGGAAACCTCCAACCCGGCAAATCACAAAGCGATCGTGCCGCAGCCATAGGATGACCCGATGACGTTTGCCACAGTGAACGGAGCGCGTCTGCGCTACGAAATCGCCGGACCCACGGATGCGCCGCCGGTGGTTCTCTCCAATTCACTCCTTACGAGCCTGGAGATGTGGGATCCCCAATGGGATGCGCTCACGTCGCGCTTTCGCGTCTTGCGGTACGATACACGCGGTCATGGCGAATCCGAACCAACGCCGGCGCCGTACGGGATGGAGACCTTGGCCGATGATCTCGCTGCCTTGATGGCGCACGTGCGTTTCGACGCAGCGCATATCGTCGGCCTGTCACTGGGTGGAATGACGGCGCAGATGCTGGCGATACGCCATCCCGCGCGGACCCTAAGTCTCTGCCTCGTCGCGACGACCGCGCTGCGGCCATCGCACGGAACAGCGATCTGGAAAGATCGCATAAGGACTGTTCGCGGTGAAGGAAACTATGACAAGCTTCTGCACGGCATTCACGACCGCTGGATTTCTGTCCGCTTCCGTCGACGCCAACCAGAAGACTTTGCGCGGCTGACAGAGATGATCACCTCGACACCGATCGAAGGTTATGTCGGCTGCTGCGAAGCCATAGCGGGCTACGACATCCGTGGCCGACTGGGCGAAGTCGAGGCGCCGACGCTTGTTGTGGTCGGCGAAGAAGACAGCGGCACACCATTGGAAGATGCGCAGATCATCGCCGACGGCATCAAAGATGCCCAACTCGAGATGATCCCTTACTACCGCCATATGGTGAACTGGGAGGCCCAAGACGAGTTCGATGCCATCTTGTTTCAGTGGCTTGAGCAGCAAACAGCCGTGATCAAGGAGCTCGTTGAATAGGGCCCACAAGTCTTCTTTAACTACTCTCCGTCAGATCTGCCGCCGAGACTTCCCGCCATCCTGCACGCAGACGTTAGGCACATTTCACATGAGCAGGACTGGGGTCGAATTCGCAACCATGCACCGCTGAGCCCTCACGCTCGAGTTACCATATGCACATACTGTTACGGCAACCTCCTTGGGATTGCCGAGCCGGACGACAGGTTCTACTGCGACAACCTGCTCCTTAGGCTCGGGAGAGGTGCGGACCTACTCCTCCATCATGAGCGTCTGGATCTCCCAGGACGCATAGGTCTTCACGCGGATACCCTGGATTGCGCATTAACGCGCGGCAGTCTTTGTTGGTCGAACAACATCGTGCTCGCTCGATACATCGGGCGGGATCTCGTGACAGTCAACAAGGCCTGCCTCGGTCAACATGTTCACGATAGTTCTCCATCGCTGCTTCAATTTCACCAGCGGCTCGTCGTCTAGGCAAAGCCAATTCGCCCACGGAAATCTGTCAGCAGATGAAGCGAGAAACAGAGGGATCGGTGTTGAGACTCTCTTGGTTTACTCTGCAGTCAGACCTTCCACGCCGCGACATCGCACCTGCCAAAACCTCAACACCCGGCAAGTCCCTCCTTCGTCCGTCAGCGACTTGCCTTTGTGTTCGTCTCGACAGGCCATTCGCTCAGTCGGCGCCATCACCTGCATAAGGGGAGGCTATCGGCGCGCAGTCTGTTGAGAGTGTTATCGCACCAGTTTCAGCAGGAGCAAATGTGCTGTCTATTCCGCCACGCGTTGTCACGGCGTCAGAATCACTTTGCCGATCACTTTTCCTTCCTCCAACATCGCGTGCGCGGCAGCGGCGTCGCAAAGCAAGAAACGACGACCAATCAGCGGCTTTAGTCCATCATTTCCAACACGTTTCAAAACTGTAGCCATGGCCTCCCTGCGGCTAACCGGATCGTTGTCGAAGCTGTGCATTGTGAACATACGTACAGCCGGACTGAGCGCACTGCGCTGGGTCATAGCATCCTTCATGCCCGCCGGAACGACACCGCCCAGAAAGCCGTAAAGCACGAGCGTACCCAATGGTGCAAGCAGCTCCAGTCGTGACCAGGTGTCCGCACCGGCGACTGGATCAAACACCACGTCAACGCCCCTGCCCTCCGTTGCGTCCGAGACTGCAACAGCAGGCGACACTGGGCCCAGGCGGTCAATGATCGCCGCGCAGCCTAGCTGTCGTGCCACATCGACTCTGTCATCGCCACCAACCATGCCAACAACGCGGTCGCCCGCGTGCGCGGCAAGTTGTACCAAGGCACTGCCGACACCTCCCGTGGCACCCATGACGAGAATAGTTCGGGGCCTGTTGGATGGAACCGCCTGATCGAGCATCAGCGTCGCAACCTGATAGTTGGGCAAGGCCACGGCGTCATCGAACCCTATCTGTGATGGCAGCGGATAGGGAACATCCTCTCCAACCGTCACATGGTCGGCGTAGCAGCCACCGCGTTGCGGCAGATCACGGGCGGAGACGAGCACCCGCGCACCGACCGACAGCCGACTGACACGGTCTCCAGCCGCCACGACCACACCGGCCAGCTCGCTACCCGGAACGGCCGGTAACGGCGGTGGATGGGGGTATTCGCCACGCCGCAGAAGGACATCCGGCATCCCTACACCGATCGACCGTGCTTCCACGACGACATCTTTTGGACCTGGCGGACGTAGCGGGGCGGTCATGATCCCCATAACCTCGGGGCCACCAAAGCTGTCGAATTGCACAAGACGACACGTATCTGGTGCTAGGGGCAAGGTCGACGGACCTCCAGCATCAGGATCTCCTCGATACGCGCCGCAAACGCAAGCAGACAAGCATCCTCATGCCAAGGTGCTACGACCTGCAGACCAATGGGGAGACCATCGGTCGTCCAAGTGCACGGCAGCGACACCGCCGGCAGACTCGACAAGTTGAACGCGTAACTCACCAAGAGCTCGTCGAGCTGGTCGCGATAGGTCCGGCCGGCCACCGTGATGGGCCATTCCTGACCGAGAGGTTGAGGCAAAAGAGCCGTCGCCGGTGTCAGAAGAATGTCATACATGTCAAAGAACCGCGTCAGCGCGGCATGGTGCGCGGCGCGAGCAGCCTCCGCGGTGGCGATGTCGCGTGCCGACAAGCCCCGAACATGGTCTAGACGCGAGACGAGTATGGGATCGAGATCATCCCGCCAAGCGCTCAGTTTCTCGCCCAGAGCCGCGTAGCGGGTGAGCGCATTGAGGGCAAGAAAAGGTTCCCTTATGGCACCAATGTCCGGCGACGCCTCTTCAATGTTCAAACCCGCATCAGCCAAACGGCCGACGGCCCCACGACATCCCTCGACCACTCTTGGATCGATGGTGGCGACACCGCCGAGATCGGGAGACCAGGCGATCCTGAGCGCCGTGCAGTCCCGCGCCGTCGCGGGCCGGGCTACGACGGAGAGCGGATCCTTAGGCTCAAACCTAGTCATGGCTTCAACCATGACAGCGGCATCACCCACAGTTCGTGCCAGGCTTCCATTGACGGCCATGGAATTCCACGGCGTCGGATTGGGCACACGAGGCACCCGTCCTTGTGACGGTTTGTAGCCGACCACGCCGCACCACGCCGCGGGCTGGCGAATCGATCCAGCGAGATCGCTGCCTTCCGCGACCGGCCCGAGACCGGCCGCCACCGCCGCGGCCGCACCGCCACTGGATCCTCCCGACGAGAGCGACGTGTTGTGAGGATTGCGTGTAGCGCCAAACAGACGGTTGTCGGTCCTGGGCTTGCAGCCAAACTCCGGCGTGTTGGTCTTGCCCATGATAATGGCGCCCGCCTGGCGCAGACCGCTGACCAACGCACCATCCGATGACGCCACGTTGTTTGCCAGGCGCGTTGATCCCATGGTCGTTCGCGTACCGGCGACGGGCGTCAGATCCTTCACCGTGACCGGCACGCCCAGCAAGGGGCGACGATCCTCGTGGTCAACGTGATCGCCATCAAGGGAACGTGCCTGATCCAAGGCCCGCTCGCCGTCAACAGTCACCACGGCGTTGACCACGGTGTTGACGGCATCAAGACGCTGCAGAAAAGCGCGAACCACTTCTTCGCACGAGATCGTCCGTGAACGAATCTGCGAACTTAGCTCGGAAGCGCCAAGGAAATGCAGGTCATCGCTCATGGCCGCGACCACCTACCAGCAGCCAACGTTGTCGCGTCGAGACCCCTTAGGAAACACTGCTGTATGACAGAGACTGCTTGGTACGCCGCGCGCGCAGGTCGTTTCTGAGACACTTGCACAGTTCTCCCACTTGCTGGATGGGCCTATCTGGGATCGCGATCCAGCTGCGCCTGCGACAGTGTCGCGCCTTCACGCGACATCGAGCTTCACCTTCGATCGGTAAGTTCTATACGAAATTCGCATCTCAACGAAAGTCATTTTGCGATTTCATCTCAAAAATGTTGCAGATCTTGCCGCAATCGTCAATCATGCCCAACTTGCGAACGGCATCCTCCACCAAAGAGCAATGAATGTGACGGTCACCATCCAATCACGCTTGCCCCTTGCCGAGGTGCACGGGTCAGGCATTAGAGGAGTTTTGCGGCGTTGATGCAGAGATCGACAGGTGCGGCACGGAGCGTCGCGACACCGCAGCGTAATGGGTGCGCACGCGGTCGCAATATGACGCAGACGGGAATCATCGGAAGAGGCATCGACACCCGTGGCGCCGTTGACGCGAATCTGGAGCAACAGGCACCGACACACGTCGATGCCGCGCGGTCTGGATCTTTCATCTGGGAAGTCAATGGTCGAACGACGACCTAAGACGTCCATGGCAGGTCAATCCAAAGCCCAGTCAGGAGACATGACCGAGACATCGGCACAGACATCCGATCCCGGAGCCTCACCATCGCGCAGGCGTATCTCGAAGATAGCCATCCGGGTCTGGATCGTCCTCGTCGGCGTTCTGTTCTTGAGCGGGGCTGTGGTCCCACTGGCGACCGACAGTCTGTCCTTCTGGTTCTACATGTTCCAGTGGATCGCGCTTGCAGTCGGCCTCAACTTGGCAGCCGGGATGATCGGTTACCTACCGTTCGGCTATGTCGCCTTTTTTGGCAGTGGTGCGTACGCAACCGGAATTCTTGTCCAGATTTACGCTGCCCCTCTGTGGGTAGGCATCGTCGGTGCGGCACTCGTCGGCGCTCTCGTCTCTTTGTTGTTTGCACCGACACTGCGGCTGCGCGGGATCTTCTTCTCCATCGTCAGCATGTCGTTGGCCATCGTGATGCAGCACTTAGTGTCTCTCCTGCCGTCCGAGTTTGCCGGCGGCAGCGCTGGCATCACCTTTGCGCGAGAGCAGCGACCGCAACTCTACTACTACTGTATGGTTGTTGTTGCGATGTTGGCTGTACTGGCCATGACGGTGCTGGTGCTGTCGCGCCAGGGACTAATGCTGAAGGCGATACGCGACGATCCTGACGTCGCTCGCGTCATAGGACTGAATGTCAGTGCATGGCGATTGGCGGCGTGGATAGGCGCAGCCGTGATTGCCGCGCTCTGCGGTTCGCTTGAGGGGCTCTACTCATCGATCATTGATCCGCACGCCTCCTTCAACATCCTAATCTCGGCAAAAGCCGTGATCTACGCCGCAATTGGCGGATTCGGCACCGTGATGGGTCCTGTCCTGGGCGCGGTCGGTATGTCCGTAATCGACGAGATTGTCTGGTCGCGTTTTCCGATTGCGAACCTGTTTGTCCTTGGCGCCATCGTTGCGGTGGTCACGTTGTACATGCCCCGCGGTGTGGTCGGCGCAATGCTGAAGAAAAGCCCGCGTTTCCGGCGTTGGCTCTTCTAGGGTCTAGCGATGACGGCTTTGCTTCCCCAGGTGCTGATTAATGGCCTTATTGTCGGTGCAATATATGGCCTCCTTGGACTGAGTCTGACGATCGTCTACGGGGCCATGCGCGTGGCCAACCTGGCACACGGCGACCTTGTCGTCGCCGGAAGTTTCATTGCGTTCGTCATGACGACACAGCAAGGCCAGTCGCCGATGCTCTCCATGCTGGTGGCCTTCATCGGCGTCGCCGCGATCGGAGGTTTGATCTATTCCCTGGCCCTCAGACGCCTGCAGAACTCACCGGAGCCTGAAATAGCCTCCTTCCTTTTTTTCTACGGTGTCTCGCTCATGACCGGCGCGGCGCTGTTGTTCATTTTCGGCGCTGATACACGTTCCGTCCTTTTTCAGTTCGACCCGATCTCATTCCGTTTCGCCGACGTCATCGTGTCCCACGCGCGCATACTGGCCCTTGCCATTGGTATTGCGATCGTTGCTGGGATCTTCTTCGTTCTGTATCGGACCATCTATGGTAAGGCGCTGCGAGCGGCGATCATGAACCGCGAAGCGCTTCTGGTTGTAGGCGTCAACATTGACCGCCTATCGCTCGTCGCCTTTGCCGTCAGCTTTGGCGTCATTGGGTTGACGGGTGTGCTTATCGGGCTCGTGTTTCCAGCGTTCCACCCGTTTTCGGGCCTAGAGTTCACCATCATCGCCTTTATCGTCGTCGTGCTCGGTGGCCTTGGCCATCCCGTCGGCGCTGTAGTCGGTGGTATCATCTTCGGCCTTTGTGAGCAGGTGACAGCGCTCTATCTCGGTCAATCGCTGGGAATGATCGTTGGCTTCCTCGTACTAATCGTCATCATCCTCATCAAGCCCGACGGCCTGTTTGGGCGGGCCAGTTGGAATGCCTAGCGAGAGATTGGCAATGCTTGAGGTTCGGGAACTCTCGAAGCGATTTGGAGCGATCGTTGCCGTCGACAATGTGAGCTTCGACGTTGGCCGCGGCGAAGTGCTGGGCGTCATGGGTGTTAACGGTGCTGGCAAGACGACGCTGCTGAATTGCATGTGCGGCCTGTTGAAGCCTGATAGCGGTCACGTTCTGCTCAACGGCAAGGATATCGTTTCAGCGCCAGCCCATACCGCGAGTCATCAGGGGCTCGGTCGCACGTTTCAGGTTCCTCGATCCTTTCACGGACTTACGGTTCTGGAAAACCTCTTGGTCGTTCCGGCACGTGGCAGAACGCGGACCGAACTGCTTGGATGCGCCATGGCAGCGCTAGAGCGAGTTCACCTTGATCACGTCTTGCACAATTACGCCGACGAGCTTTCCGGGGGCCAGCAGAAACTGCTGGAGCTTGCCCGCATCATGATGATCGAGCCACGCCTTATTCTAATGGATGAGCCGTTCGCCGGCATGCATCCGGATCTTTGCCGGCTCTTCATCGAACAGCTGGAAGAGATGGTGCGCACCGGCGTCAGCGCCATGTTGGTCTGCCACGAGCCGGAGACACTGTATCGCCTTTCGCGGCGGATTCTGGTGATCCATCAGGGCAAGGTGATCTGCTCAGGCGGGCCGGAAGAGATTCGCCGCGATCCAGCCGTGGTCGATGCCTATCTGGGAACAGCGGCATGAGCGGTGTCACACCCGCCCGCCATGCGCTTCGGCAGGACGCTGTGTCATCGCCTGCGGTCATAGGTGAACTGCGTGGCGTTTCGGCTGCTTACTTCGGCGATATCCACGTGCTGCAAGGCCTGGATCTCACATTTAACGCTGGGCGGGTCGCGGGTATCATCGGTCCCAACGGCGCCGGCAAATCGACCGTGCTGAAGACCTTCTTCGGGTTGCTCCGGCCGCTCGAAGGCGATGTTTTGCTTAATGGCCAATCCGTGGCGCGCACGCCCAGTCACGCCATGGCGGCGATGGGCGTGGCCTATCTGCCGCAGGGCCGAAGCTTGTTTCTCGATCTGACGGTAGAGGACAACCTGCTTCTCGGTTGCTGGCCAATCCGCAGCCATCGCCGCGCCGTGCGTTCGGCCGTCCAGCGCGCGCTCGACATCTTTCCGTCTCTTCATGACGCACGACGCCAGAGCGCCGGCTCACTCAGCGGCGGCCAACGGCGTTTCCTGGAACTGGCGCGCGCGTTGTTGCTGGAACCTAAGCTTCTGCTGTTGGACGAGCCAACGGCCATGATCGCGCCGCGCTTCGCCGCGGAAGTCTACGCCATGATTCGGAGTATCGCCAATGAGGGAGTCGCGGTCGTGCTGGTCGACCAAAACATTCGACCGTGTGTTGAGGTGTCTGACCATATCTATGTCCTGGAACTCGGTCGCAAGACCGCCGAGGGCACCGCTCAAGACCTACAGACCGACGATGCGCTCCGCGACGTCATTGCCGGCTGGCTCGAAGTTCGAGGCGGCTAGACGACAAGGAAAGCCGTAACAGACATGAACGGCAACACGACGATCAGTTCGCCCCCTGCGATGCTCGCCATCTGGAACGGCGTGCCGGCTGACCATGCCGATGATTTCCTTGCATGGGTCACGCAGGAACATATGGCCGAGCGACTGTCGCTGCCCGGGTTTCGACGCGGCCGGAGCTTCGTCCGCGAATCGTCGGCTGGTGCTCTCTCCTGTTTCACACTCTATGAGCTCGACGAACGAGAAGCATGCGAGAGCAGCGACTATCGTACCGCCGTGACAAGGCCATCACCGTGGACAAACCGGGTCGGCACGATCATGACCGACCGTCAAAGGCATGTCTTAGACGTGATCTCTAGGCAAGGCGGCGATGGCAACGGCATTGTAACGGTTCTGATGACGCCGAGCAGAGAGGGACGCCGTATGCCTGACGCCTCACTCCACGTACTTCACCAAGGTGTTCAGCAACGCTGCGAAGGCGTGCTGGGCTCCTGGTTGGCGGAAGGCCCCGAAGGGGACAAGTTGCTCCTGTTCGAAGCGGCGGATGCCGAAACCGCCCACGTCGTCGAACGTAGCGCGGCCCAGATGGTCGACGACGTCCTGTCTAGCATTGGCTCGGTGGATGTCGCTTCGTTCCGGCTCGTGCAAGACTTGGACGTAAGCACGTCAACTTGACGCCAGCGTCAAGACGAGCCGTCAGTCAAGCGGTGATCTAGCCGTCGCGGTCTTCCCACGTTCGCGCCGGATAGATTGCCGGCGCCGTCGCCACACTTTCAGGCGCGACGACCTCCTGTCCCTCGGGCGTGTTCTGGAGCACAAGAATTGACAACCCCACTTGCTGGCCGGTTTGGTCGATGCTGTAGGGTCCGACCAGTGTCGTCATCTCACCGCTCAGCGCGGCCGCCGAGGCTCTCAAGTCCGCCGTCTCCAGACTGGCGGAATCCGCAACGATTCGCTCCAGCGCCGCACCTGCCGCGTAGGCGACCTGCACATTTATGTCCGGAAACGCGACGTCGGGATAGGCTTGCGCGAACGCATCCAGAAACTCCTGGGCGTTCATGCCATCGGTCACTGGCCAGGCAGCCCGCGGGTCAAACGCCGCCTGGCCCCACATGCCTTCCGCATCGCTGCCCAGTGCTAAGACCGAAGGGTTCTGGGAATAGGTCGTGTAGATCGCCGGGAAATTGATGTCCTGCTCCTTCATCTGCCGGAGCATGGTGATGATGTCGTTCTCGTAAGAGAAGATCAGATAGAGTTCGGCGCCGGCCAACTGGGCCTTTTGAAGAAGGACGGTGAAATCGCGCGCGCCTTTTGCATAGGTCTCATTCGAAACGACCTCCAGGTCGAGCCGATCGGCAGTCTCCACGGCGAAACCTGCTAGGGCTTCGCCATAGGGCTCATCAACATGAATGATGCCGACCTTCGATCCCCCCAGGCTTTTCAGCAGACTCATGGGAACCTCGGGTTGACGCGACGTCGGAGTCACCGACACGTTGACGACCGTCGTGTAGCCCTGCTGAAAGATCGCATCCGATGCGGCCGACCAAGTCGCCATGAACATGCCGTACCGGTCAACGACGGCGGCTGCGGCCCCGGATAGTGTGGAACCGAAAGGCGACAACACCAGGTCGACATCGTCTTCGGTGATGAGCTCCTCATAAAGGCGTGGGATCAGCTGTTTGTCGCTGCGGTCATCTCGAATCACAAGTTCGACGGGATACCGCTCGCCGTTGTGCAGGATCCCTCCGCGCGCATTGACGTCGTCAAGCCAGAGACCAAAACCCTGCTGTCCCGACTGGGCCGCGAGCGCATAGTTGCCGGTGGAGCTGACCGTCATACCAATGCGGATAGTCTCGCCATCCTCCGCGAACGCGGTGCCTGTGGCGACCACCAATAATGCGAGGATCGCAACGAAACGTTTTACATGCAAAACAAACAGATGATGGATACCCATGCTTGCCTCCCTCTGTACCACACTGCGCTCTTGGTAGACGCACTTGTGGCTGTCTGACCGTGTGACGCTTGGCCGTCACGTCCTCTCGAACGTGATACCGATTGTCTTCAGATTGTCGCGTACATCGGTGCCAAAGCCTTCCTCAATCCGCGGTTCAAGCGCCGGGTGATAAGCGATATCGCCCATGACATCCTGTCCCTTGCCTTGAATGATGGCGAGTAGGAGCGAGGTCTCGTCCGATACGTTCTTGAACGATCGAAAAATGCCGGACGGGATGGCGATTAGGTCGAACGGCTCTAGGGTCAAGCTGTTCTCGCCGTTGTCGCCCCAGATGACATCGAACCGTCCCTTCAGACACATAAACGTTTCCGATGAGCGCTTGTGAATGTGCAGCTGTGCCCCATTGCCGGGCGGGCATTCCGAGATGGAAACCTCGACGCCTGGCGGACCGACGACCGCGGGCGCTGTCATGCCGCGGGAGCGATCCTCCGGTGCCATCAGAAGATAGATGCTCTTGGCGGCAAGCGTCTCGTACGCCTCCACTGGGACGCCGTGGTCAGTTCCCGTGTAGTCGCGTTTCGTCGGTTCCATGTCCTGATAGCGGGCTACGAACTTGCGCATCTCTGCCGGCGTGTACTCTGGTCGTTCGGACACAGTGATAACTCCTCAGCGTTGTGGCCATATTTGCCGCATGACTGCGATGATATAAGGCAATTCGCATCGATGTAAACAGTTTATTGCGAATATCGCAATTCAAGAGAGTCAACTTGCATCATGGCTCATGCGTCGTATACGCGGCGGTCCTGAGGCAACCATCGGCGAAAAGCAGCGCCTGCAAAGTTGGCTGCTCTAATCCGTCACTTCTATGACGGTCTGCTGTGGATGCTGTGGCGACCCAGCCGCAGTGATCGGAACCCTGCTCAACGACTTGACCGTACGTGCTGCTACGATCATCGCCAAGAGACGCGGCGGGCAGGCTTGCCAACACTAACCAGCTTCTTAGTGAAGCTCGATTCGACCTTCGACCACTTGATGGGCGGCGCTCCAGCCGCCGTCGACGGCAAGTACCTGGCCATTGATGAAACCCGCTTCTTCAGAACATAAGAATGCAACGGCGGAAGCGATGTCGCTTGGCCGGCCGATGCGCGTGAATGGCGTTCGTTCGATCTGCATCTGGCGGAACACAGGATCGCTATCGATTCGGTCGGTGTTGAGCGGCGTGCGCACCAATCCCGGTGCAACGGCATTCACGCGGATGCCCTGCGGGCCATAGTCGGCCGCCATCTGACGCGTCAGCCCCAGGATAGCGGCCTTGGTCGCGGCATAGGGCGCGACATTGGGATAGCCCAGCAAGCCATAGATCGACGATATGTGGACGATCGCAGCTCCCGCGCCCATGATCCGTATCGCTTCCCTGCTGAACCGAAACGGCGCATTTAGATTGACGGCGACATAGCGGTCGAGATCCTCGTCGGGCGTGTCGAGCAACGAACGTGCCCGGGCAATACCGGCATTGTTCACCAACACATCCAGGCGCCCAAACCGTTCTTCAGCCAGTGAAACAGCCACGAACGGCGCGCTCTTGCTAGTAACATCGGTCGTCAGCGACGCGACGTCGTCTCGCCCTTCGGCCAGTTCGGCGATACCATCAGGCGATCGATCAACGGCAACCAAGTTGTAGCCATCGCTCAGGAATCGCTCTGCTATAGCACGTCCAATACCCTGGGACGCACCGGTGATGACGGCCGTTCTGCGATTTGCCACGTCAGTCTCCTGCCCCCTCGGATGCTTTTGATGGATACCCGGTGGGCAACCCATCGATACTGCGCACGTTCATTTGTTGCCGATACTGCTCTAGCTTTTCTGATCCTTTCTTGTGTGCCCAGTCGATCAGAGTCGAACGCGGCTCGACCAGCTCGTAGATGGGAATCCCAAAGCCGCATGACGACGCGACATACTGAATATCCGCAATGAAGACTTGTCGAGTTCCTTCCAGCAATGGGAACCGAGAGAGCCATTCCAGCCAGTCATCATCGCGCGGTAGGACGATACGTGCCTCTCCGTAAAGGCGCAGGATCATGGGCTGGCCGCTGAACGCGCAGAACATAAAGGTGATTCGGCCATTCTCCATAACGTGAGCCGCCGTCTCGTTTCCGCTCCCTGTAAGGTCGAGATAAGCGACAGTTTTGTCATCGATCACCCGCAGCGTGTTCAGACCTTTAGGCGAAACATTGACACGACCGCTGGCAGGCGCCGTAGCAACGAAGAACAGTTCTTGAGCCTCGATGAAACGCCGAAACCGGGGAGAGATCGTCGTAGACTTATTCATGTGTGCTCCAGGTTAAGCTGAGCTCGCTTGGAATCGCATCTTTCGTGCCTTAAAGTTGCTGAAATCGCAACAAACTTTCTCTACATATCGACTCTCAACTGTGTCGCGCCTTGTAACGTCAGGATAAGGAGACAGAACGCATGACCTCGAAAATTAGTGGTTCGGTCGCGCTCGTGACCGGCGGAGGATCGGGAATCGGGCAAGCGACATGTCAGCAACTCGCGGCGAACGGCATCGCAGTTGGCGTAGCGGATATTGATACCGACAAGGCCGAAACAGCAGCACAAGCCGCACGCCAGTGCGGCGTACCAGCTCTGGCGTTGTCGTGTGATGTGGTGAAACCAGGCGATGTCGACCAGGCCTACGCACAGGCCGAGGAGACACTTGGCCCTGTTGACCGAGTGGTAACGGCCGCCGGAATCGTCCGCTTGGCGCCATTGCACGATCAGACCGATCAGGACTGGCACGACCAGATCGCCGTCAATCTATCTGGCACGTTCAATGTGGTGCGACGGGCCATGCGATCGATGTGCTCCCGTCGCAGCGGCTCTATTGTTCTGATTGCCTCGCGCATGGCAACGCAGATGAAACCGCATCATGGCGCCTACGCCGCCACGAAGGCTGGCGTCATACAGCTCGTTAAGGCAGCCGCTGTTGAAGGCGCGCCATACGGCGTTCGGGTGAACGGTGTGTGTCCAGGCTGGATTTCAACGCCGATGATGATCGATTGCTACGGCGCGGATGCTTTGGCCGCCTGGAATGCCGCGTGCCCTATGGGACGGCCCGGCAGCCCCGAAGAAGTTGCCCAGGTCATCAACTTCCTATTGTCGCCGGCAGCATCGTTCGTCACTGGTACAGCGCTTAACATAGACGGCGGGCGCGCGATCGTGTGAGCAAAACCATCAAAAAGCATATCCTGCTTTGGCTAAAGACTCCGTCTTCAAGGCGGCTCGCCAACAGCACCATCCTTAAGGTGCGAGGGTCCGCCTAGCTTCCGGACTGCACACCGCACGTCGGCTTCATTTCGCGGTGTACCACGAGCTGCGGTGTTTCGTTGCACGACCGATCGGTCACTGGGTAAGACGGTGTGGTCACCCTTGCCAAGGCGGTCAACGAATGGTGAGCCAATACTCCCCTCACGTGCGACCGACGGCCTCGGCCTTGGCAGCGCGACCGCTTTTCCGTTTGCGCGTCGTTGCCGGTGCTGGTTCTTGGGCCGCGCCGCCGTCTCGCGCGACCAGTCCTGAACCGACAACATCGAAGGAGATCACCCGTTTTACCACCTTTGCCATCAGGCACATCTCGACCTCGGTAATGCCGGAGATACTGCCCAAACCCTTGGTCTTGAAGTCCATGACATCTTCGTTCGCCTGAAAAAAGCCTGACGCCATGATGTCGTACCGCCCCATGGTGAGTGAGACGAAGTAGATCTCTCGGCACTCGGCAATGCGCTCGGCCACTTCCTCTGCACGCGCCGTCTCTGTTCGGATCTCAAAGTGTGCACATACCGGACTGTAACGGTGTGGATTGGTCAGTACCGCAAACTCGATCACATCGTCTTCGACCAGTTTGTTAAGCCGGTTGCGAATAGTCGACTCCGGTGCGCCAATCATGCTCGCAATCTGCACCATGGGCGTACGTGCATCGTCGTTCAGCGCCCGAATGATCGCAATGTCGATGGGGTCAAGATCTTCAAAAGCCATGCTCGGCAAACTCCAACGGGTTTCACTTCATTTTGACGCAATTCGTCACGCAACTCCATTGACGAACAATTCACCGCCATTGTGCCGCGCTCATGATCTCTCAAACGCAATAGAGAACGCTAAATTCTGCGAAAATCGCAATTCTGTTGTTGACTAGGTCGATTTTTTCGCACTAGCCTGGCGATATCGTGGTGGGAAACGGGTCCCCGGCCGAAAAAAGCGACCCGGCTACCAAGACAGGGAGGAAATCGTGAAACTTCATAATGTTATCGACCGACTCGCATCAGGACACTTGGACCGGCGTGAATACCTGGAGCTTCTCACAGCGACGGGCCTTGGGTTGGTGACCGCGGGTGCCCCAAGCATTGCAACGGCATCATCCGATCTTCTGTACTTCACTTGGGCAGGCCTTGAGGACCCGGCGTTCTTTCCGTCTTATGCGGCGGCATACGGCGATCCGGAGTCAACGTTCTATGGTGACGAGTACGAAGGCATTGCAAAGATACAGGCGGGATTTGAAGTAGACGTCGTATCGCCGTGTATTGACGTCATGCCACGCTGGATGGACGCTGGCATTCAGCCGATTGATGAAAATCTCGTCACGCACTTGCCTGATACGTTCGAGGTGCTGCGAAATCCACCGGCGGCGTTTCACAATGGTCAGCGATACTTTGTGCCAGTGTTCTGGGGCGTCGACTCCATGATCATTCGATCTGATTTGGTCGACATACCGCCGGAAGAAGATACCTGGCAACTGCTGTTCGACGAGCGATATGCGGGCCGCATGTCAATCTGGGATTCGACCGACGCGGTGATACCGACAGCATCGCTTGCCGCCGGATTCCTGGACGATCCCTTCCGCCCATCCGGGGAGAGACTCGACGAGGTCGCCGAACTGCTCCGCAAGCAGCGTGATCTCGTCCGCTTCTATTGGACGAACGAGACGGAAATGCTGCAGGCATTCGTTGCCGGGGAGATCGTCCTTGCTTGGGCATATCCCAGCGCAATCACATACCTCCGCAGCGAAGGTGTACCGTTCCGCTGGGCCAACCCCAAGGAAGGCAAGATCAGCTTTTCCTGTGGCCTCGCACGCGGCAACAAGCCAAACCAAGACACCGAGCTCGTCCACGCTTTCATCAACGCTCACCTGACGCCCGAAGCCGGCAAGGCTTTCGTCGAGCTCATCAACTGGCCATCGGCGAGCCGCAAAGCTCTGAATGCTGTTGACCCGCAGGTCCTGGCGGATCTGGAGATTGGCGACCCTGGCGAGACTCTTGCCGAGTCCCATTCATTCGAATACGTGCCGCCGGATCTCAAAGCGCAACACATCGACCTGTTTGAAGCGATCAAGGCAGGCGACTGAGACGCGTTAGACTGCATCTCGTTTGATCGTCACTCGCTTCTCTGCTTGAGGCTGGAGCCAACAACCAACGGGCCTGCATTGCCATCCGATGTGACATAGCGGCCAATCCTGGAGTCATAATCTGCATTATGGAAAGCTGTGGTGGTGCGGGCAGTCCGCTGCGAACCCGTCTCCGCTGAGATTTCCCTGTTAACAGGGAAAATACAGGGAAACTTCGCGTTTTTTGACTAAAGCGTGGAGTTCGCGACCAGTTTCTCGCAGCTACTTCACAACGTTAGCAGTCAATTCCCTACGCCACGGAACAGGGAATTTTCTCGATTGAACAGGGAAACAACTCAGCGGATCAGGGAAACATCGTAGGCATCTGGCGAAGATACGGTTGTTTGTTGGGTTTTAGATGCGATCTGCTTTCGACGGGCAGGTGTGGCTGCTGGGAGGTTCGATCATGCCAAGACTGTCAGCGGGCAAGCGTGCGGAACCGAAGGCGTACTGGCGGGCGCATCTGGATGACTGGCGCCTTAGTAAGCTCAATCAAAGGGAGTCTGGCGCATTTCACGGGCTGCCGCTGAAGCGGTTCGGCAACTGGCGGGCCAAGCTCAAAGACGCGGAATCGGCGGTGTCGGGCACGCTACTCTACCGGCGCTGCGGCGGGCTTAGATGTATGTCTGGACATATGTCTTCTAGGAACATTGCGCTGACGTCGGTGTCTTATGTCCCTTCATGTGGATCGACACCGCCGGGCGGGCGTCGGCGGTTCAGTAAGGCAGACAGGCGGCGCATCGTCGAGGAGGCGAGCCAGCCTGTGTCAGCACTCTAACCGGAATCCAGATGCTAAACATCGGCAGCAAGATCTCGTACAACCGAATTTGAGCCCACGTTTAACTCACTACGCCATGAGTTAGCTAAAGCAGAACTAACATTGCCCAAGCCGGCTCAGGTACCAGAGCACAAACTGGTCAGCTAGCTGCTCAATCTTCGAGTATGGTCCGGGTATGTATGCAGCTGAGTTTACACCTGTCTGATTGTCCTCAACGATTTGTTTGTCCTCAAGTATCGTGTTGTGCCAAAGCCAAGTCAGGCGATCAACATCTACATCTTCTTCCCGAGCATTTCCATCGACCAGCCATACAAGCTCCACATCCGTGTTTAGCGCATCACGCGGCGTGAAACGAAACGACACGACAAAGTCCTGCGGCATTACCAAGTGGTGGAACGGATTGAGGCTCACCCCTGCATAGCCGCTATCCCACTTCTCAAAGTCGCCCATTAGCGGCGCGGCCGGCAGTCCATCGGCTGTCTCACTCTTGAAGTCATCTCTAAGCGGCACCCGATCGGCCAGACGTAGATGCTGTGCGCCTCGTTCATCCAAAAAGTCACCCGCTGGATAGCCGAGACTGGAAGCCTTCTGCTTAAACGCTTGAAAGTGGGTTTCGAATGCGGCAAGCGCCTCCTCGGGAGCGGAGCCCGGCCCTCCCCCCCGAGCAAGCACATATTCCTGCGAATGCACCTTGCAATAACTGGGATGCGAAGGCTGACAGTGATAGCACTCAAAGTAGTTTTCGACGACCAGCTTCCAGTTACCTTTCACGGGGTACTGACCTCGATGAACAATCCGGGCATTTTCTATACCTTGGAGTTTTATGAAGGGCTCCAATGGTGAAACGAGCTTATGGAAGTCATCCGGCTCTTCGTGACCTAAATGGATATAGATGAAGCCGTGCCAGATTCGTACGTTGACCGTCTTCAGGCCCCAGTCGCTTCGGTCAAAACCCTCTGGCATGAGCCGAGCGAACCGCAGTCTACCATCGAGTTCATAAGTCCAGGCATGATACGGACATGCCAACACTTGATTGTGTCCCTGGTTCTCTAGACAGATACGAGAACCGCGGTGCCTGCAAACATTGTAAAAAGCATGGACTTGATCCTTCGCGCCGCGCGATACGATTATCTCCTCTCGCCCAACCCGAAAAAGGAACCAATCACCTTTCTTCGGTATCCGTGACTCGTGGTCGACGAAAAGCCATTGTGGATATACGACACGTTCCAAATCCAGATCAAAAACATCGGAACGCATATAGAATGGCTGCTCTAGAGCATAACCCGGTGAATGACGAGCAATGAGTTTATCAACGTCGTCCTCATACAGGTCAGATGGACGGTCTGGCCAACAGGCTTTGCCTTCTTCGCCTTCATCGGCTGTTCGGTGGATGACGTCACTCATAAGCTATCTCGGTCCTGCAATCTCAAAGGGCCTTTTGGCTTTCGAAGTGATCTTTCCAATCTCACACCTTCGGCCGCAACTGACATTTCCTGTGCCTAACTAACGAGCGATTACGCAATCTTGCGCCCTGCGAGCTGACGTCTTGCGGCATGGCGCTCGGTTACGGAGTTGAGCGTCCGCGCCACCTACCGGCTTTGCGGACACATAGATGACCCGCACCAGACGCCCTGAAGGTTGAGCTATCGGAAATGCAACGACTGGGGCAGTGATTGGCGTGCTCCACTCGGACTCACTCAGTTGATATGGAGACGTAGAGGGGGAAGTCCGCATGAGTGAGCTTTGTCTCAGCGAAGAGCAGATTGGGAGCGTCCTGCGAAAACAAGAAGTCGGTGCAATGACGGCGGTCGGATACCGTAGCCATGGGATCGGCGAGCAGGCTTTCTACAGCTGGAAGTCGAGTTACGGCGGTGTGGGTCCGTTGAACGTCCAGCGAATGAAAACACAGGAAGGCGAAAACCGTCGACTGAAGAGGCTGCTAGCCGAGCAAGTGCTGAACAGCGCTGCGCTGAAGGTCCTTCCGGCAGAAAACTGAGAACCCCTGAGGCGCATCGGGATGTAGCCTTGCACGCGAGTTCGGCTTACGACTTCGGGCATCATTGCGGCTGCAGGCTGGTTTCTTTAGATCTCAATGCGGTACACCATAGTGTTGTCGTCGGCGCGGGTGAGGCACGTCATCATCCTGCTAGAGATCCAGGATCCGTTTCATTTCGTCCTTGTGCCGCTGGCAAAGAGCAAGGAGCCACTCAACAAACACTGACATTGCTTCATCATCGGGCCGTTGGCGCACCAGAGAGTAAGTACCCCCCGGCATACAGACCGAGAACGGCTTCACCAATTCGCCGGACAAGAGCTCATCAGCCATCAAGACATCATCACCCATCAAGATTCCATCACCCCGCTTGACGGCTTCAAAGGCGCTTTCAATACCCATGAAGCTCGCATCGGTGTCGGATTTGAGCTTCTCCACGCCGGCTTCTTTCTGCCATCGGTTCCACCATTCAACTGAACTCTCATGCAGAATGCGATGACGCAAGATGCCGGTTGGCCGACATAGTTCGGGATCGTCGCTTAACAGCTTGGGGCTGACGACGGGAAAAACGCTCTCCCTAAAAAGAACTTGCCCAGATTTCGGATTGTCTGCGTGCGGGCTGTACTGAATGACTCCATCGAGCCATGTATTCTCTTCGTCCAAGCGCATTAGCTCGACGCGGATTTTCAATTGTTGTTCATGAAACAACGCCAGACGCGACGCCAACCATCTCTTAGCAAAGACGCTCTCGCATCCAATATGTAAGACCCGATACCCTGCCCGCTGCCACATTCGACCAACTGCCGTATGCACAGCAGCGAATGCAGTCGTCAAATCAGCTGCGAAGTCTCGACCCGCCTCTGTCAAGACGACTTTCTGATGATAGCGGTCAAAGAAAGCGACGCCGAACTCTCGTTCTAGTGCATGAACTTGACGCGTGACCGCTACTGGCGTGACAGAGAGCTCCTCCGCAGCTCTTTTGATGCTTTCGTGCCGTGCGGCAGCCTCAAATGTCCTCAAGGCATTAAGGCTTGGCAGACGAAAAGGCATTTGAGCAACTAACCACACATTAGCCAGTCAGGCAATTAACTGCAGGTTACCCTCGCCAGAACCAAAAGTAAGTTGCGACATACAAATAGAACTGTAAACATAAACAGTCAAATAATGAAGTGCGTATTCTAAATAAAGCGACATCTATCATTATAAGACATTCGTAGAAACACCAATAAGTAAACATCACTTCTTCTATAGGGTGTTCTTCTATTTTGTAGAAATTCCAAATTTTAACCTAGGTTCGCACCAGTTTGGGTCGGTGCGAGCCAGTCTTGGAGCCAGCGGATGGCCAGCTTGCCGCAGGCCCGATGCTGGACAGCGCAAGAGTAGAGACGACACCACGACGTGGGACGGAGGAACTTCACGATGACAGGGAAAAGACCCTTGATGGGAACAGACGAGTTTAAGGACAAGCTTTTTGGTGGGAAGCTCACACGGCGTGATGCGCTAAGCGTGCTCGCGTCGGTGGGCGTTCTGTCCACCGCAATCTCGACGCCTAGCCTATCTCACGCTTCAAGTGGTAGCGACCTTCACGTCTTCACTTGGGGAGGTTACGAGGATGAGAGCTTTGCTGCCAGCTATGCGGACAAGTTTGGGTCGAGACCTCAGTTTTCGTTCTTCGGTGATCAAGCCGAAGCGCTCAACAAGATGCGGGCAGGCTTCGAACCTGAGGTCACCTTCCCTTGTACGCAAATCCTTCCTCTTTGGTACGAAGCCGGCGTCATTGCACCGCTAGACACGAGCCTGCTTACAAACTGGAAAGACATTGCCGAACCCCTGAAGCGCATTCCCACAACGACGTTGCCAGATGGGACACGATTGTGGGCTCCGCATGATTGGGGGCAGACAGCAGTCATCGTTAACACCGAGTTAGCACCCAAGTACAAGGATCCCGACAATCATTCCTGGGGCATCTTGTATGACGAAGAGCTGGCCGGCCGACTGGGCGTGTTCGATGCGGTCGAGGACCATTTTTGTGCTGTCGCCGTCTACTTGGGCATCGACTTCACGAACATGACGGATGAAGAGATACAGATCGTTGCCGACAAGATTACTGAGGGCTGGCCGCTAATTCGCGTGACTGCCTCGGAACCGACAAATCTGACACAGGCTCTCTTTTCCGGCGAGATAGTCGCGTCCATGGCGTGGAATAGCATGATGCTATCGGCTAGCGAACACATGTCCGAGAACAACACTTCCGGGAAGTATCTCTGGATGGTTCCGAAGGAAGGTGCCCTGACATGGAGCTGCGGGCTCTGTATTCATCCAAGCGCAATAGAGCATGGACTGTACGAGCAAGCGCATGAGCTCATCGATGCCTATCTTGATGCGGACTCCCAAATCCACGTCTTGATGGACTGGGGCTATGGTGTATCCAATACAAAAACCTACGAGATGCCCCAGGTTACTGAAGAGTATCTGACTTCTATCGGTCTCTCGCGCGATATCGACCAGTTCCTGAAGACCGGCGTCTTCCAGACCTACCAGAAAAACTATGATGAGATTTCGGCGGCTTATGAAGCAACAAAGGCCATGGCCGAATAGAGATGAGACCATCACAGTACGACGTTCTGTTCGAGCCGGTAAAAATCGGCCCCGTAACAACACGCAACCGGTTCTATCAGGTACCGCACTGCAACGGTATGGGGCGCAAGCATCCTACGGCCCTTGCGGTGATGCGAGCTACGAAAGCCGAAGGCGGCTGGGGTGTGGTCTGTACCGAACAGTGCGAGATTCATCCGACAGCGGAAAGGAATACCGAAATTCGTCTGTGGGACGAAAAGGACATTCCAAGCCTTTCTCGGATCAGCGACCTGGTACACGAACATGGATCGCTGGCTGGAATTCAGACCGCGTTCACCGGGCACTGGTCTCCAAATGCGTACAGCCGTGAGGTATCTCTGGGCGTTACGTGCCGCCCTGTTCAAGCCGATGTGCCGGGATTTGCGTCTTGCTTTCCTGGACATTCCAAAAGGATGGACAAGGAGGACATCGTTAACCTACGACGCTGGCATAGAAAAGCGGCAGTTAATGCGAAAGCGGCAGGCTTCGATATCGTTTACGTCTATGCGGCACATGATGAAGGATTGCCGCTCCACTTTCTGTCGCGAGTCTTCAATCAACGAACCGATGAGTACGGTGGAACGCTAGAAAATCGAGCGCGTCTGTTTCGTGAGCTCATTGAAGACACAAAGGAAGCCGTCGGAGACACCTGTGCAGTTGCCGTACGGTTGGCGGTCGATCAGCTGCGGGGCCCTCATGGTCTCACCTCCGACGGAGAAGGACGTGACGTCGTCGAAATGCTCGCGGAACTGCCAGACCTATGGGATGTCGACTGCAGTGGATGGGAGAACGATTCCATCACATCACGTTTTTCAGAAGAGGGTTTTCAGGAAGACTTTGTTTCCTTTGTGAAAGGCGTCACGACCAAACCGGTCGTTGGCGTAGGTAGGTATACGTCGCCAGATAGGATGGTCTCGCTTGTCAAGCAGGGAACGTTCGATCTCATCGGCGCAGCCAGACCTTCCATTGCCGATCCCTTTTTGCCTAGAAAAATCGAAGAGGGTCGAATTGACGATATCCGTGAGTGCATTGGCTGCAACATCTGTGCCGCGACATCAGTGCATGATGTTCCGCTGTGGTGTACTCAAAACCCGACGATGGGCGAGGAGTGGCGCAAAGGCTGGCACCCCGAACTCATTCCGGCGAAAACGACGGACGATAGCGTACTGGTGGTGGGAGCTGGCCCGGCCGGTCTAGAAGCGGCTCGAGGACTTGGTCAGCGTGATTACGATGTCACGTTAGCCGAGGCGAGGCACGAGATTGGCGGGCGAGTGACGCTCGAAAGCGAGTTACCTGGATTGCGGCAATGGTCACGCGTCCGAGACTATCGCGACTATCAAATCGCAAAAATGCCAAACGTCAGTGTTTATCGCGAGAGCCCGCTCTCAGCAGATGACGTCCTCCAGTTCGGTGCGTCCGTTGTCGCTATCGCGACAGGTTCACGCTGGAACCGCGATGGAACTGGACGGGAGCACTACGAGCCGATTCCAGGAAACGACGGTGAGAACGTTCTTTCGCCAGACGACATAATGAAAGGCCGCATGCCCACCGGCAAAGTGCTGATCTATGACGATGACCACTATTACATGGCATCTGTAATTGCAGAGCTACTTGCCGAAAAAGATGTCGCTCTTGTTCTCGCGACACCAGCCCCGGAAGTTGCGAGCTGGACGCATAACACGTTGGAGCAGGAACGAATTCAGAAGCGTCTTATTGAACTAGGTGTAGAGATCGTACCTCAGATGCGCCTCGCAGCGATCCGCGAGGACACCGTAGAATTGAACTGTCGATTCACCGGGAAAGCTATGACGTCGCAATGTGACTCCGTGGTTCTCGTTACAGCACGTCACCCGGTGGACGATCTTTATCGTGAACTCACAGCGAACCCCGAAAGACTAAAGCGTGCCGGAATCCGCAATGTCTCGCGTATCGGTGATTGTCATGCTCCGGGTACAATTGCATCTGCTGTCTATCAGGGCCACCAGTTTGCGAGGAACATAGATAGGCAGCTTGATGTCGATGCCGTTCCATTTCGTCGCGAAATCGTCGAACTGACGGACCTGGGCGCATTGTAGATGCAGGCGTTTTTCATCCATAGCGCACGTTCCGTAAAACTGTGCGTGCTCAATCGAGCAACACAAAAGCACAAAGTGACCCGATACAACTCTCAGCGAGAAGACATGAGCGTAAGAGAGGGAAACCAGTACTGGATGGTCAAAGATATCACGGAGAAATCCGTCCATACCGTGTGGCGGCATCAAAGAGTCGGACTTTGGACGTGACCGTTCGATCCACGACTTGAATTGCTACACCGGTATCGAGACGATCTTGGCTTCAGCTGCACGGCGGCTGAGCGACAAGACCGCTGCAGTTTGCTTGCTGAAGCTGGTCGTCGAAGGTGAGGAACGCGCCAGAGCACAACAACCAACCGTTTGCTGGAGCAAAGTCAAAGTCGTTTCGCACCATCGCACGGCTCGTCCGCTCGGCCCATCAGGATTGCAGCTAGCTCTTTTAGCGGTTCGTAACGACGAGCATCGACCATGCATGGGGCTCTAAGGCATCAACAATGCAACTACTTGACGCGAATAAGGTGATTACAGCCATCCTAACGCCGCAGAGTGGCGACGGCGGAATAGATGGCAAACGCCTTAAAGCCCTATCAACGTGGACATTGACGAACGGATGTGACGGTATTGCGTTGTTCGGAACGACCGGCGAGGCCAGCTCGTTTTCGGTAGAAGAACGGAAGCTGGGCCTTTCGCAGTTGATTGATGATGGAATTGATCCATCTCGCTTGATCGTCGGCACCGGCTGTCCGTCCGTTATGGATACGGCCGAGCTGAGCAAACACGCCACTTGCATGGGCGTAGCCGGGATCCTTGTAATTCCGCCATACTTCTTCAAAGGCGTCGAGGATACTGGTTTACGAAACTATTACGTTCGGCTGGTTGAACTCGTCGACGAACCTGCCCTGAAGGTGCTGCTCTATCATTTCCCCGAAATGGCTGGTGTCGGAGTGTCTCTAGAGCTGGCACGAGATCTCCACGAAGCACTTCCGGGTGTCTTCGTTGGAATAAAAGACAGCTCCGGAAACCTCGACGCCATCATCAATGCTATCGACAAGCTACCTAACTTTCTGGTCTTCACAGGAGACGATGATCTTTTGGCCGCCGTGCTGCGGGCTGGTGGCGCAGGATCGATAAGCGCAGGTGCAAATCTCTTCCCGTCCCTACTACACGTGATCAGATCCGACCCAGAGCTAAAGACGGAAGAAGCAAAAGCTGCGCAACGCATAGTAAGCACGTTGTGGTCCGAAACACTGTTGAAGTTGCCGGTAACCGAAGCGCTGAAGGAGCTATTCGCCTTGGCAACAGGCAACCAAGAGTGGCTTAGCATGCGCCCTCCCTTGGTTCGCATCAACGACGCTCAGCGGAAGCGGCTGCTTTCTCAGTTAGAGCGGACAGAATTCACGCTCGATCCCGAGTTCATAAGTGAGTTGGCAGACATCTGACTGGGAGGAATGGATGCGACGTGTCATCGATACCGAGAACACTGAGGGGTTGCCACTTTCCGAAGCTGTCATTGCAAACGGTTTTATTTTCGTATCAGGCCTCGTCGGCTTTGATGAAAGTGGCGCGGTTGCTACGGGAGGAATCGAGTCCGAGACTCATCACATATTTCGACAGCTATCAGACATCCTGGAAATCGCAAATGGCGCCATCGAAAACACCGTGAAGGTCAATGTGTATCTGTCGGATGCCGAACTGTTTGAGAGGTTCAATGCGGTTTACCGCACATACTTTCCTTCATCGCCTCCAGCACGAATCTCGCTCGTGGCTGGCCTAACCATAGATGCGTCTGTCGAAATCGACTTCATTCTGTCGCTCTAAAGTCCAAGCCAAACGGTACCTCAAGACACGCGGGATCAGCTGCAGCACATAGAGCCAATAGGATTAGATGCCAGGACAAGTCAGCGACATCGATCTACGATATCTGCGAGTGTTCGTTGCAGTCGTGGAATCCGGAGGCTTTTCGGTTGCAGCGGCAAAGTTGAATCTTTCTGAGTCAACAATCAGCTCACACATGACAGACCTCGAAGCGCGTCTTGGAATGCGCCTCTGCGACAGAGGCAGAGCAGGATTTCGACTGACATCCGCTGGTGAAGAAGTGTTCGAGGCATTCATAAGGCTCTCTGACCAGTTGGATCGGTTCCGTGAATCTGTCGTAAGTCTCAAGTCGGATTTGGCCGGGACAGTTCGGATTGGCGTGGCAGATGCAGTTCTCACCAACCTGTCACTACCAGTTGTAGAGTGTTTGCAGCTGTTCACTGAAACCGCGCCTGAACTGATTCTGGATGTTTGTCAGGACGATCCTCGAGGATTAGAGCGCCGACTAATTGATGAAGACCTTCACATTGCTGTCGGACCATGCCATCGCGAAATAGCCGGCCTGGTTCATGTTTCGCTAGGACTGGAGAGGAATTTTCTCTATTGCGCTGAAGGCCATCCGTTGTTCGCCATGGAAGATGCAGACATCACGATAGATGTCCTGGAGGCAAGCGGCCTTATCTCGCGTGGGTACTTGGACAGGTTCGACGAGGCGTTTTTCTCGACTGAAGGTCACAGCGCTATCGTTCATCAAATAGAAGCTGCGGCAATCCTCATTCAAACAGGACGCTTCATTGGCTTCCTCCCCGATCACTACGTCGGTGATGGATTGTCACGTGCAGAAGTTCGAGCAATCCATCCAACCAAAATCTTTTTGGATGTGCCGTTCGCGCTGTCCTTCAAACGTTCGAAAAAGGATGATGCTGTGGTGAAGCGATTTGTCGACATTGCCACAAAGCAGGTAATGAAGGGCTGATCGTCTGCCATACACTGGTCAGAAACCCAGTTTTGAATGCAGACCCAGACAGTACTTGACGACGGTCCGAACTTGGAACCACGTCTAGAGTTCCCTTGACTGACGTGCATCTAATCTACTGCGGTCCATCATTCCGGGACTCGTGCGAACGAAGATTGAGGAAACATGACGTTTCCCAAAGCAGATCGGAACCATTGTCTCTAAAGCTAGCGACGTGCTGTTTGGCCAGTGCATTTGGTCAGGCTCATTGAAGATTGCCGAGGTCAGCAAAAGTGTCGCGAGATAGAACCTGCAGATTTTGGAGAGATATCGGGTGCCAACACTCACCGTTGACCAGTTGAAAGCTGTCTTCGAGGTCATGGCCGATACCTTCGGTATGGACGACGAAGAGCAAGAGGTGTGAGTTGAACAGACTTTTCTTGCGGAACTGCACGGCAAACTGATTCAGGGACTCGAGTACTTCTTTCATCACAAATTCGCGACGACTGACAAATGGTGTCACCGTCCTAGGCGGGAGACCGAAGGTGGTCACCGAGACTCCCGCTCTTTCGATCCTTGACGCTAAGGGGTGCACTCAGACCGCTCGTTGGAAAACAGGCAATGCTGTTGGCGGTGGAAGAAAGTCAAGGAGGTGGAGTCGGCGTCGTGGCCGTTCGAGACAGCACGGATTGGAACATGATTTCATATGTCTCTCGCCAGGCACTCGAACCTGGTTGCATTAGCATCGTTCAATGCCATGGTCGGACCTAAGTCGCACCGTAGGGAGATACGACCGCCGTCTATGAAACGAACCCCCTTTTCCTAGGCCATTGCGACAGGTCAGCATTA
Source organism: Hyphomicrobiales bacterium (assembly GCA_028280515.1). Lineage (GTDB taxonomy): Bacteria > Pseudomonadota > Alphaproteobacteria > Rhizobiales > Methyloligellaceae > UBA2767. Next base: position 8,075 of record JANQLP010000107.1, on the reverse strand, counting down.
TCCAATTCTCGTCGATATGTGTTCATCGGACTCTGGCGGACTAGACGCCATGAAGCACTTGATCCTTAAGGACGAACTCCCGACACCCGGAAGTGGCTCTGTCTCTGACGATCTCTGCGGTCGTAAGGGCGGAACTTAGAGAGCTGGATCACGTCAATCGGCTGCGTTCGTCGAACTCGGACAAGCGCAGCGACCGGACGAATGGCTAAGGCAGCTCGATCATATGCCGCGGTCGACGGAGCAAACTAACGCCAGGTTAACTATTGGAAAGCAAATGTCAGTTGCGGCCGAAGGCACAGAGTAACTTTAGTGAAGACGGCATTCTCACCGAGCGAGGCCAGCAATGGACAAGACGCCTTTCGCAGGCATGTCGCGCCGTCGACTCATCTGCACGACCGCCGCAGCTGGCTTGACATCAGTAGCAGCGCGACAGAGCCGCGCTCAGCTTGGGGACCGGCTCAGCCTGCGAGCTGAAAGAGACATAGAAACTCTGGACCCTGCATACTTCACTGGGAGCATTGAGGAGCTGATACTATCTTGCACGCTGGTCACGTTGAATCGCTATGTCGGGAACGGAACGACCGCCTGGGAGCCTTATGCCGCAAAATCCCTGACGGTCACAGACAATGGCCGTGCCATATTGTTCGAGCTGCATGATGGTATCGTTTGGTCGGGAGACTATGGTCCTCTGACCGCTGAGGATGTCAAGTTCTCATTCGAGCGACTGATCGATCCTGAGGCCGCCTCGCCATGGGCCGGTGACTTTGCGCAGCTGGATCATGTCGAAGTAACCGGGCTCCGCAGCGGCATTCTTCACCTTAAGAACCCATTTGCACCGCTACTGACCTCGGTTCTGCCGTGGTACACAGGCCACATTGTCTGCAAGCAAGCAGTAGAAGAGTTCGGCGACAGGTTCACTGTTGAACTTCCCGCCGTATGTGGACCCTATCGCATAATCGAGTGGGAGCCCAAGCAGCGGATCTTACTCGAACGAAATCCGGATTGGACGCTGTTCGATCCAGTGTACGAGGAAGCCGAGCTCCTTATCGTTGAGGATGAGAAACTCGCAGAGCTTGCATACGACGCGGGTGAGGTCGACTTCACAACTATCGACCCATACTCGCTTGAACGCTACACGGGCTCACGGTCGCCCGAAACGATGGTGCGTCACCAAGAGGGCCTAAACTACGTCTGGCTTGGTATGAACGTCGAAAATCCGGCGTTGCAAGACATCAATCGCCGTCGCGCCATCCAATACGCAATTGATGTCGACGACATCTTGATGGCCGTGTACGGCAATGCAGCCAAGAGGGCAACCGGCTTCATTCCGACGACAATGATTGGGCATCGCGAGCGAAATACCATTCCGAAGCCTGACCTTGAGAGGGCGCGCAACCTACTGAGTGAGGCCGGCGTTTCCGACGGCTTCTCACTTACACTGTCCTGCTTGAACACCACTCGCTTTCAAACCATGGCACAAGTGATTCAGTCACAACTTTCAATGGTTGGTATAGAAGTCGAAGTCATTGCCTACGATCCGGGCGTATTCTGGAACCTCGGATTGGAATCTGAAGGCGACGACTGGAAGGAACTTCAGCTCGTGCTGCAGAGGTGGGGCATGGGCACTGATCCATACGAACCCACGCAGTGGCAGACGTGTGACCAGGTCGGGGTGTGGAACTGGCAACGATTCTGCAGTGAAGAGATCGACCAACTGCATCACAGGGCGATGATCGAAGCCGACGGAGAAAAGCGCGACGACATGTATAGGCGGATCCAAGACATCTGGGAGGAGTCGGGCGCCTATGTCTTCATCACTAATGAACCCGACGTCGTCGTTTATCGCGACAGCATTGATCCAAGTTTGCGACCGGATCTCACTCCTCATCTTCCGTTCTTTAAGCATGCCTAATTAGCAACGCTCGAGTTTCTTGTCGATGCCTACCAACAACGCTACGTCAACATCGAGTTCTTCACTGCAACATGACGACTAACGAGAGTAAGATCGATCCTAACCGTCTTGATCTTGTCGAAGAGTTTCGCCAGGCACCGGTGGGTCATCACAGCCCCGATCTCCAGGCGCTTCTGCGTGTCCTGCGGGCGGAACCGGAGGATGGCAAGCATGCCGTCTATTGCATCAAGCCCTACCATCAGTGGGCGCTTGCGCGTGTGTGGGTCAAGGACGGCCGGCGTACGATCGAGGTCGACTGGAACACTATGTTCGACAGCCGGGAGGCTGCCGAGTGGGAGGTGTTCCGGCGCCGCTGGGAGCGCTTCACAGGCGCCGACCTGGGCGACGTCGGCCCGCCACCACGGCGTGACCGGACCGATCCTAAGGTACTCTACGGCCGCATGTAAGAAGGGTATTTGATGAAGACGATCGTGGGTTACACCGACCGGCTATCGGTCATGCCGGGTGAGACGCTGCACTTTATGGTGAGCTGTGAGGCGGATGTTGCGACCTATCGTGCCGATATCGTGCGATTTGGCTCGACTGATGACAATCCATGGGGTCGAGGCTTTCTCGAGCATCCAGTCGACGCCGAGGTCAATCGTGAGTACCCGGCACGCCGCCAAGAAACGGAAATCGGATCCTACATGGATGCCGGGTGCAATCCCACTTTCGATGCGCTCGAGAGCTTCTCGATTCAAGCTATGATATGGCCCACGCTCATCGAAGCACGAGAGCAGGCGATGTTGTCTCGCTGGTCGGAATGTGAACAACGCGGTTTCGCCCTGTACGTGAATCGGTCAGGCGAGCTCGCGTTGAAGCTTGGCGATGGCAGCGCGATACACGATCTTCCATCTGGCAAGGTGCTACGCGAACGCGCGTGGTATGCCGTAACGGCATCATTTGACGCTGTGACGGGCAAGGCGAGCCTCAGTCAGACCCCCGTGGTCGCCGAGTCAGGCGTTGACGACGCTGCTGACCTGACCAGTGATGCCCGGTTGGTCCCGGATCATACCGGGCTACGTGTCCTGGTCGGGGCGTGGGGTACTCATTCCGGATCTGAAGCCGCCAGTGCGCATTTCAACGGACGCATTGACAGCCCACGCCTTGCCTGTCGCGTCCTCAATGCCAGTGAGAGGAGTGCGTTGTGGTACTTGCCATTGCGCCATGATCTGCATGGCTCCGTCGTCGCAGCGTGGGACTTCGGGCGCGACCAACAGTCCAAGCGCGTGCAGGATGCCTCGGCCAACCGGCTCGACGGCATACTGCACAATTTGCCGGCACGCGGCGTTACCGGTTGGCGCTGGGACGGTACCGAACAGGACTACCGAAGATCGCCAGACCATTACAGCGCAATTCACTTCCATGATGACGATGTTTCTGATGCTGGCTGGAGCTGCGACTTCGCATGGCAACTGCCCGACGACTTGCCAAGTGGCGTTTACGCCGCACGCCTGCATGACGGCAATGACGACGAGCATGTAGTGTTCTTTGTCCGGCCGGTGGCGGGAAAAACGCGGTCGCGGATCGCCTTTCTAGCAAGCACTGCGACCTATCTCGCCTATGCGAATGATCGTCTCTTTGACGAGTTCACCGGCTATGAGGTCGAGTTGGGAACTGCTTGGACATTTGGGCCCGAGGACCTCTATCTCGCTGAACATCGCGAATTAGGTAGCTCGACATACCATGCACACCGCGATGCAAGCCCCATCTTTTATTCTTCGGCACGGCGACCGATGCTTAACATAAGGCCCCGCTCAGTGTTGTGGACATTCAACGGTGACATGATGGTCCTCGACTGGTTGGAGGCCTGCGGCTACGAGTTTGATGTCATTACGGATGAAGACCTGCATCGTGAAGGGGTCAGCTTGCTGACACCTTATCGGGTTGTTCTCACTGGTGGTCATCCCGAGTACGCTTCCCGACAAATGCTCGACGCTTTGGACTCATTCACTGGCTCCGGGGGTCGGCTTATGTACTTGGGAGGAAATGGCTTCGTCCATTGTGTAGCCTTCCATCCTGAGCAACCAGGACTTCTTGAGCGGCGCTGGGTACATGGTGCGCCACGATCGGCTTCATTGCCCGGACCTGGCGAAGCTTACTACCACTTCACCGGCGAGTTTGGGGGCCGGTGGAGACGTCTTGGCCGGCCCGAGAGTCGACTCACCGGCCTCGATTTTTGCACCTCAGGCTTCGACACTGGCGCACCCTACAGACGCTCGGCAGAGAGTTTTGAACCTTCCGTATCATGGGTGTTTGATGGTGTTGCCGAAGAGGTGTTTGGCGATTTCGGCCTCGCTGGAGGCGGCGGTGCTGCCGGTCAAGAGGTTGATTGGCATCTGGGTGGCCCAGACTATCCATCCGGGGTCACGGTGCTTGCGTCCTCGGAGAATCACACTTGGATCATGCAGCAGGATGCAAGTAACGAAAATCTGGGCACGCGGAACGCTCGAGAACATCACGCAGACATGGTGATCTTTGAGCGTCCCAATTGCGGTGCCGTCTTCTCAGTTGGCTCGATATCCTGGCCACAGAGCCTTTCTTTCAATTTCTACGATAACGATGTCTCTCGCATTACCAGAAATGTCCTGGATCGATTCCACAAATAGCGATTGATCTACACCCGTTGACATCTCCAGTTGTTACTGGGGCCCATCAGAAGGAGTCCACCTCGACTATCGCAGTAGGGGAAGCGGGGAGCGGGTCAACAGAACGAAATGCTGAAGATTGAAGTTCTCGCGGGTCGCCCGGATGAGAGAACGTTACGCCGCGTCGAATTAGACATTGAACATTGACTCTGTATCGAAAGGACGCACGCACGAGAAAGTTCACTATGGCAAATGTCACGCTTAAGGAGCTTAGATCTTGGCCAGCACCTACCGTTTCGAATTCTATCAGAAGCTCTACGAGAAACTTCCAGAGATCAAAGACAACGCTAGCAAAGAAGGTGCCAAGTTGGGCATTGACAAACTCGCTGGTGAAATTGGTCTCTACCCCGGCTCATCGAGCTGTCCGGGTGTCGTCCCAGAGTTCGTGCTTCAGCCGGTCATTGAGTCGAACTCGGGCAACATTAAGCCTGTCCGCGATTATCAAGAGCAGCTTCGGTACCTCATAAAGGACATCTATGGGGACGATTATGAAGGTGTTGCTTTGAATACGTGTGAGTCTGTCCTACGAGCAGTGAACGAAGTGATCTTCGCACCACCGACCATGCGGAAGGGAGACGCATATAGGACGCGTGTGCTCATGCCGTTTAACGAAGATCATGAGTATCTCGGCTGTTACGGGCGGCCTTTCCCGCCCAAGTACAAGGGGTTGGACTCTGACCGCAGTGTCGCTGCAGGAGAGTTGGCGGTCGAAGGGAAGAGCCTCGCAAATCTGGATACGCTACTCGTCAAGTATGTCGGTGGACGCTATGAAGTTCACGGTATCAATGCTCATCTTGTTCCGATGTTGTCGGGAATAGAAATCGACGCCACGATCACCAAGATGGACGATATGGCCGAGCGTCACGGGGCCTACGTGTCCGGGTTCCAGTCGATTGGATATGATACGCCTGGTTACGGTCATGAGGACCACAATGATCGCGGCGGTCCGGTGATGCTCCACAACACAAGTCAGCTTGCGCATCGATTGGACCTTCCACACTTCGTGGATTGCGGTGGTGGTTTGCCCGTCATTGGCTATGGGCCAGCAGATGTCGAAGCTGACTTCATGAGTTGGAGCATGGATAAGGCTGGCCGCACATTAGCCTGTGGTTTGCTGGTTGGACGAGCCGATGAAATGGTGCCAATTCGAAAAGCGCTAGGCCTAGCCGGACAGCGATTTGGCGGTTTGACATCGCATGGCAAGGCTCTCTATTCGTTTGCTGATCCAGGACGCGATACTCTGATTAGCCTTATCGCCTACCTGACAGCACTGAAATCGAGTCCGAAGGTCGTTACCGATCCCATCGATCGATTTCACGATATCCTCTCCGAGTGCATTAGAGACTTTCGTATCAGTCGGTTGCGAGACTCCATACGACTGACCAAGTCGTACTCATGGGGTGGCACGGAGTTGAACTACGAAAACACCTGGGACGACGGTGAGTTTGGAATCCCGATATCAACGCTTGAGGATTTCTTCTCCGACACAAACCCGATCGTTCTCGCAAACGAAGCCATGGGAGTGGCCCCGGCTACCGTATACAGCGGAAACATGTTTATCACGCCCGGTCTGGGTACAATTGACCAACATGGTGACCTTATTGAGGAACACGCTTGGCTTGCTGCAAAGGCCCTGGTTCGATCAATGGAAATCGTGTGTGACGCGGCGGGAATTGGCGACTGAGCTGGCTCACGTTTCCGTATGCTGTCTGGATTGACGATCGAACGAAGAGCAGGCCAGTGGTAGAGAAAACCTACGACCATCACCGGCGCGACATGCCAACTGTTACGGACTAAACGTTCCCTATCCAAACTACATGCCTTGGTTGGGATGCGCTGATGTGGGGTCTGAACGGTGTCCTCGTCTCTGCCTTTTCATTTGATGTTCGATCGAGATCTTTGGTGACGCAATCAGGTCGGTTCACGTAGTTTGGCCGCATGACCTGGACGAAGTATCGGGACCAATCGTGTCGACCTCGCTCGCCCGCCGCAAAGCAACCGTGACACAACGAAAGGGAGGCGTTCGTGGCCTCGAACACGTATGAAACCGGACGCCTGAACCTGCCGTTTGTCGGCCACTGCACCTTCGGCAAGCAGCCGCCGTGCACGGACTGGTCGGCAATCGACGCCGATGTCGCCGTGCTCGGCGCGCCGTTCGACATGGGTACCCAGTACCGGGCCGGTGCCCGCTTTGGCCCACGTGCCATTCGCGAGGCGTCGACCTTGTTCTCGTTCGGTCATGGCGGCGCCTACGACTTCGAAGACGACATCAGCTACATCCCCGTTGACCAGGTGCGCATGGTCGATATCGGCGATGCCGACATGATCCACACCGACACGATTCAGAGCCACGACAACATCGAACGGGGCGTTCGCGCCATTCTGGAAGCCGGCGCGCTGCCGGTCGTGCTTGGCGGCGATCACTCCGTGCACATTCCCTGCATTCGCGCCTTCGCCGATCAGGAGCCGGTGCACATCATCCACATCGACGCGCACCTGGACTTCGTCGACGAACGGCACGGCGTGCGCTACGGCCACGGCAATCCCCTGCGCCGGGCATCGGAGATGAAACACGTCACCGGCTTCAGCCAGCTCGGCATCCGCAACGTCTCGTCGTCGAACCGCGACGATTACGCGGCCGCGCGCAAGGCGGGCTCCGACATCCTGTCAGTCCGCGATGTCCGCCGGCTGGGCACACAAGGCGTGCTCGACCGCATTCCCGACGGCGTGCGCTACTACGCGACCATCGATGTCGACGGCTTCGACCCATCGATCGCGCCGGGCACGGGCACGCCGAGCCATGGCGGGTTCTTGTACTACGAGGTGCTGGAGATCTTTCAGGGACTGGCGAAAAAGGGCGACATCGTCGGCATCGACTTTGTCGAGGTCGCGCCCGACTACGATCACACGGGATCGACGGCGTTCCTGGCAGCCCAGTTCCTGATGAACGTGCTGGGCTTCATCTTCCACGAAAAGGGCATGAGCGCCTAAGCAGCCCGCCTAGCATCGGATAACGACCTCACAATCTGCAGTATGGAAAAATGAAGCCGATCAGGTTTGAATTGAAGATCCGTCCGTTGACAACATGATCTTGGATAGACTGAAGCGGCGACAATCATCGAACGCATAGCCCGCTCCGTGTTTTGACGCATTCCAGCTGACCGGACCATGACAATGCCACGAGTTGCGAACGGGTAAGGTTTGAATGTCATGCGCCAATCCTTTCCTGTTACTTCCGGCAAGGAAACTTGATGCCAGTATCCCTATCGGCCAACGTCAACGCCATTGCACAGCTACGGAACAGACGGAACCTGCCGTGGCCCTCCGTCATCGACCTGTCACGGACAGCACTTTCGGCGGGCGCAGCGGGGATTACTGTTCATCCTCGACCGGACGAGCGTCACATTCGCCAATCCGATGTCACACAAATCGCTGACATGATCGAAGCCGACTTCCCCGATCGGGAGTTCAATATC
>JANQLP010000104.1 GCA_028280515.1 Hyphomicrobiales bacterium | reverse complement strand
TACGGGCGAGGGCCTTTGCGCCGGGATTGGCGCAAAACCGCCCGTCCCGAAAGGGTTTCCGATTGGCGGACGCCCGCCGGCGAAACGGCCTTGCCCGATGCGCCAACATCGCGCTGCGTCCGTTTCGGCGACGGATCGTACACGCCAATCGAGAAACAGAATTGACTCGGATTTAGCCGAATAGGCTCTAGAATTCGATGACGCCGCAGGCGATCCGTGGACCGGCGGCCCCGGCCGGCTGGCTGCGATAGTCGTCGGCGCCCTGGTGGAACACGATTGAGGACCCGTCCGTATCGAACAGCGATACGGTTCCGTGCGGATTGAGTGTCACCCGTGGATTGACCACGTCGATTTCCACAGGGCCGGAATCGAGCACGGGAACATTGTCCATGTCACCCGCATGGGCCCCACCTTCGGTCAGTTTGCCGTGCGGGACGTCGAACGGGTTGAAATGACCTCCCGCCGATGTGAACGGTGGTTCGCATTTGCCGACTTCGTGGATGTGAAACGCAAGCTCGCCCGGTTCGAGCCCCCGGATCGTTCCGGTAATACGCACGCCATCGCCGGTCTGCACGAGATTGAGCGTCCCCATCTCCTTGCCGTCGACAGATTTCATGATCGCCTTGGCGGCATGTGCGGTTGCCGGAAGTGCCAGAGACAGGATTGCCGCACAGATCAGCCTTTTCATGGAACCTCCCACTTGGTCTCCGCGCCTGTCTGGCGCGGTACGGAATACGTTATGCTGATGTACGAAAATTTCGGGATAAACGGAATTCGCGTCGTCACATTTTTTGGTGATCGGTTTGCCGCTCAACGCGGCAGCATCACCCAGTAGTCCAGATCGAGAATGACGGACTCTTCGTAGGTGTCGTCGCCGGCCTTGTGGGGGAATCCCGCCGCGTCCGCGTTCTTGACAGCCACGGTCCGGACGCGAAGTGCGCCGACGTCCTGACGTTGGGAAACCTCTTCGCGCTCGAGGATCTCCGACCAGGCATAGACCGTATCGCCCGCGAAACAGGGTGCGACGTGGCGTCCGCCGTTAATCGCCGCCACATGAAACGCGTTCGCGAGCCCGTTGAATGACAGGGCGCGGGCAAGCGAGATCACATGTCCGCCATACATCAGCCGCCGTCCGAAATGGCTGTCGGCCTGCGCATGCGCGTTGAAATGAACCTTCGCCGTGTTCTGGTAGAGCCGCGTCGCCATTTGATGTTCGGCTTCCTCGACGGTCATGCCATCGACATGGTCGATCTTTTCTCCGGGCTCATAGTTGCCCCACATGTCCGGGGCGCCGGCAAGCGCGGGGTCGTAGGCGTCGCGCTGTATGGGCGGCAGACGATCAGCCAGCTGGTCCGGCGCAACCCGGTCAGGCAGGTCCGGGACGTTCGGTTCCGGCGCAGGCGCCGAGGCGTCCCGCTTGGCGACCATCACCCAGCGCACATAGTCGAGCACTGTTTCTCCGGTCTGGTTTGCGCCGACGGAGCGGACATAGACGACGCCGGCCTTGCCGTTCGACAGCTCGCGAAGACCGATGACCTCGGACGTGGCGCTCAATGTGTCGCCGGGGAACACGGGTTCAATGAAGCGGCAGTTCGCATAGCCGAGGTTGGCGACGGCATTGAGCGAGATGTCCGGAACGGTCTTGCCGAACACCATGTTGAAGACGAGAACATCGTCGACGGGAGCCGATGGATAGCCGATGTCCATGGCGAAGATATCGGCCGACTGCACGGCGAAACGTGAGCCCGTCAGCGCAACGTAGAGTGCCGTATCTCCTTCCGTGACCGTCCGCGGCGTCGCGTGGACGATCTTCTGGCCGAGCGTAAAGTCCTCGAAATAGTTACCCGCATTGGTTTTCGACATGAGGTTACCTAAAGCCCCGGTCCGCGGCCGCTGGGGGCGATATCCTGCCCGAACCCGATAATATGGCCGTCGGGGTCGCGCACATCGATTTCGCGGCAGCCATAGTCGGTGTTCTCCGGACCACGGATGATTTCGACGCCGCGCGCCTTCAGTTCGGCCATGTAGCTGTCCACGTCGTCCACATAGACATAAGCCGCCCAGTACTGATTGACCGGCAGCGGGCCGTCTTCGCGTTGCTGATCCAGAAAAATCGTCACGGTTTCGCGCCCGACGATACAGAAACAGGGCGGTTCGCCCCACATGTTCGCGCTCGTGAAGCCGAGTTTCTCGGTATAGAACGCGGCCGATTTCACAACATCCCGCACCTGCAGGATAGGTGCGGACCTGACCAGATTGACCATTTTACCGCTCCACTTCTCTCAGGCCGGTTCAGCCCGCGTCCGCCGCGATGGCGTCGGCGATGGCCACGGTGCGCCTGGCGATGTCCAGATGCAAAAGCTCGACCATTTTCCCGTCGATGGTGATGACGCCCTTGTTGGCGTTCTCCGGAGTGTCGAACGCCGCAATCACCTTTCGTGACCAGTCAATGTCCTCATCGCCCGGCGAAAAGACCTCATTGCACGGCCCGATCTGGTTGGGATGAATGAGGGTCTTGCCATCCATGCCGAGGTCGCGCCCCTGGACGCATTCGCGCCTGAACCCGTCTTCGTCGCGGAAGTTGTTGTACACGCTGTCGAGAATGTCGAGTCCGTAGGCGCGGGCGGCAACGACGCACTGCGACAGCCACGCCAGCATCGGCAGCCGGTCGGGTGTGAGCGCCGCGCGGGTTTCCTTGGCGAGGTCGTTGGTCCCCAGCAGCAATACGGTCACCGGATAACGGTCTGCGGGGCCGGCAGCGGCGATCTTGTGCACATCCAGGATGGCGCGCGGCGTTTCCATCATCGCCCAGATGCCGGTTTCCGCGGGGGCGCCGCCTTCGTCCAGGACGGTGCGGATCGCTGTGAGCTGATCGACCGATTCCACCTTGGGGACGCAGACCGCATCGGCGCCGGATGCGGCGGCGGCCAGAATGTCGTCCTTGCCCCACTCCGTGTTCAGGCCGTTCACGCGAATGAGCACCTCGCGTCGGCCGTAGCCGCCGGCTTGCACGGCGGCGGACGCCTTCGCGCGGGCCTCCGATTTGGCATCCGGCGCAACGGAATCCTCCAGATCGACGATGACGGCATCGATGTTGAGAGACTTCGCCTTCTCCAGCGCTCGGTCGTTGGGCGCAGGCATGTAGAGCGCGCTGCGGCGCGGGCGGTTCTGTTCTGCCATTACACTCTCTTGCTTAATTCCTGTATGAATGCGACACGGAATGTGTCGCCGCGGTGCGCGGAACATAGCCGAGGGAAAAGCGGACGGCCATGCTCCGGTCGCGGCTGAACCTAATCGAAATCGGATCGTAACGTCTATGAGCACGGTTCTGTGCCTATCGTCTCAAGTGGCTCGAGGTTTCGTCGGCGGCAGCGCGATGCACATCGCGTTGCAGCGGATGCGGCATGACTGCTGGCTTTTGCCGACCGTTATTCTGTCGAACCATCCGGCGCACGCGCGGTTTGCGGGAGAGCAGGTTCCCATCGGCCGGTTGCGCGCCATGCTCGAGGCGCTCGACGCCAATGGCTGGCTCGAAGAGGTGGACGCCATTGTCGCCGGATACATGCCGAGCCCCGAGCACGTCACGTTCGCGGCGCAGGCCTTCGAGTTCGTCAGCAACCGAAATCCGCAAGTGTTGCGCGTGTGCGATCCGATCCTCGGGGATGATCCGGGCGGTTTGTATATCGACGACGACTCGGCCAACGCGGTACGCGAGGAACTTCTCCCGAACGCCGATATGGTCACACCGAACCGGTTCGAGCTGGAGTGGCTGACCGGGGAGAAAGCGAAGCGTACGAAGAAGGCGCTGGCGTCGGCGCAGAGCCTCGGTGCACACACGGTCCTTGTGACGTCTCTCACCGGCGAGGACGTGTCCTCGTTGGTCAACCTCGCGGTCGACGACAAGACCGTCGCCGCGACGACCGTTCCGAAACGCAAGGATGCGCCGCACGGGGTGGGGGACCTGATGAGCGCCCTGCTTCTCGGGGGTATGCTCGATGGGGCCAGTGTGCCGGAAGCCCTGGCGGCCGCGACGGGACGGGTACAGGCGGTACTTGAGCTGAGTGAAGGTTCCGATGAGCTGAAGCTCATCTCTTCGCCCGAATGGTTCGACGCCGAGCCCTGGCCGGTCGAAACACCCCAATCGACGTAAGTTTTTCGTCTCGTTTTCCCGGGCTCTGGCGTTGAATTCCGGCGAATTCCGTCATTGCCGCCGCAAACACGGTCAATTGACCGCCATACTTCATAGGGCATTATAAGCTGGTGGAACTGGGACGTGCTGCGCGCACCGACCGGTTTTTTCGCGCATTTGCGTACCAATTGAATGGATGCGTGCGGTTCAGGGAGTGCAGGGAAACATGTCACAGGCGTTGCGCGGCGGGCTGAACCGCCTCGAGATCACCACCAAGATCACGCTTGCGGTTCTGGCGCTGGCGAGCGGCGTTTACACTTACCTTGGCGTGCGCGGGCTGTTGTCTGGCACGTCGAGCCTCGTGTTCTTCGGGGCGATCATCTATTCGGCGGCCGTGTCCGTCGGCATCTACGCTTTCTGGTCCTACATGATCCGTTTCCTGCCGCATGTGCGCCATGCGGATGCGCGGCGCATGCTCTACGGCGCCATGGCGCTCGGTGCCGCGATGATCATCGCCATGTCGTCGTGGCTCAACGCCGCGGCGCTTGCGGGCTCGGCCGCGCTGGCACAACACATGGCCATCGCCACTGAGCGCTATCAGCAGACACTCGATCAGGCCCACAACACGGCGCTCGCGGCGCAGGGACTGCTGCCGGACATCCAACTCGCATCGCAGCGTTTTGCGCGTCTGGCCCAGCAGGAGCGCGAAACCGGCGCCCTGACCGGCACCTCGGGCAGCGGCACGGTCGTGCAGCTCCTGACCCAGATGTCCAGCCAGTTGAATGGCCTGGCGGATGAGGTGCGCCAGTCCCGCACGCAGGTGCGCTCGCTGTTCGAACAGGGTGGCCAGCATCTGGCCAAGATGCGACAGATCGTTTCCTCCACCGGACCGATCGAGCCGCGCCGCAACGCGTTCGCCGAGGAAGCCGTGGCGCTGACCGGTGCCATTGCCGGCCTGAACCAGACCTCCATCGCGCCGGCGGTGAAGCGGGCGGCGCAGGATTTGAGCCGGTCTTTCATTGCGCCGGTTGCCGGCGGCAGCACGGCCTCGCTCGCGGCGCGGCAAACGGAAATCGTGGGCAATGTCGGACGCGCCATCAAGGAACAGAGCAAGGCGCTCTCCGCGGCGGCGGACGAGATTCTCAAACGACCCCCGGCCAAGCCGATCCGTTTCACGCCCCTGTCGACCCCCGAGGCAGTGCTGCTCTATGCGGGGGACTTTCTGCCGAGCTGGGCGGGCGCCATCTCGATCGATCTGCTGCCCGCTGTCCTGATCATGGTGTTGTGCATCGTTCAGGCGGTGATCTGGCGCGAGGAAGGCGACGACCATGAGGACCACGCCGTCACCGCGGCCGACATGCGGCGCGCCATGCGGGTCTATCAGCGCCTTGGTGAGGAATCGGAGGAGAACGGCGAGACGGCTGACGACACAAAGCCCGCCCCACCACGTGTCGAGACGCTCCCCTCAGCGCGCAACAGGCCCTAGATCATGTTCACCAATCAGGACACGCCGGGCCGCCTTGAGGCCCTGATCAATGCGATCCCCGAAGGCGCCATACTGCGTGGCGTGTTCGCCGGGCTTCTGACCGCGACGGTCGGTCTGGTTGCGCTGGACTTGCGCGAGCTGCTGCAGCGCGACGATGAACTCTCCCTGCTGGAAACGAAGATCGAGCCGGTGGAGATGGCGCGGCCGCAGGAAGACGATCAACTCCGCCCCTATCTGCCGCGCACCATGCCGGTGGCGCCGGGCAGCCGGCGTCAACTGGTGCTGCCCGGACACTCCAAGCCGGTGGATTCAACGGTCATGCAGGACGGCATGGTGTTCCGGCTCGGTGAGAAGGGGCATGCGTCCGCGGTCGGGCTGATCAAGCCGGGCACGTCGAAGGCCTTTGAGCGTTTTCTGGCAAAACACAAGGACAAGGTGAAGCGCATCACCCTGCACTCTCCGGGCGGATCCGTGTCCGATGCACTCAACATGGCGCGCACGATCCGCAAGCGGAAGCTCATGACCTACGTTCCCGACGACGGATATTGCGCCTCGTCGTGCCCGCTTGTGTTTGCCGGCGGCGTCACGCGCGAAGCCGGCAGGAAGGCGTGGATCGGGGTACACCGGGTCTATACGCTGAAGAGCGCTATCGGCACGCTCCAGGAAGGCATGGCCGCCGCCCAGCAGATCTCGGCGCGGTGCCAGAACTTCCTGATCGAGATGGAAGTCTCGCCGCGCGTGTGGATTCACGCCATGACCACGCCGAAGGAACGTCTGTACGTCTTCACGCCCAAGGAACTGACCGAACTCAAGCTGGCGACGAAGGTCACCAGGAGCTGAGCTACAGCTTGTCTCGCCGCGCGATCGTCACGCCGTGAATTTGCGAGGTCAGGCGCGGGTCCTGCGATTTTATCAGAACCGGCGCACCGCCAAGGAGTTCGTCGCAGCGCGCCAGGGTATCTTCCGTGAGGCGATCCATCGCTTCACGGGTGAAGAACGTCAGATGCGGCGTGAGGATGACGTTGTCCATCCCGAACAGGTCCCGCAAAGCATGGTCTTCCGTGTCCAGCGGTTCATGGCCAAACACGTCGAGAGCAGCACCTGCAATCGCGCCGGACTTGAGCGCAACAAGAAGCGCGGCCTCATCGAGGATTGTGCCGCGCGCGGTGTTGATGAGGAAGGCGGACGGTTTCATGGCGGTCAGTTCGTCCGCGCCGATCAGGCCGCGGGTATCGGCGTTGAGGACCGCATGGACAGAGACGAAATCGCAATCGGCCAGCATCCCGCGTAAATCGTCCCGTTTCTCCGCGCCTGCGGCCTTCACCGTCTCTTCCGGCGTTTTGGGGCTGTAGGCCAGAACGCGCATGTTGAAACCGCGCCCGGCCATGCGGGCCATGCTCGTTCCAATGCGGCCCAGGCCGATCAGTCCAAGTGTTTTTCCGGAGAGATCGGACGCAAGCCATCGGTTTTCCGGCCAGACCCAGCCGCGGCTGTCCATGGCCTTTTGCAGGGGCCGCAGTCTCTTCGCCAGCGCGATCATCAACGCGAAGGCGCCCTCGGCCACCGTCTCCTCCGCATAGGCGGGAACGTTGACCACGGGGATCCTGCGCGCCTTCGCGGTTTCGATGTCGATCGCATCGATGCCGACGCCGTATTTGACGATGCCTTTGAGCCGCTGTGCGCTTTCGAGGACGTTTGCCGTGACCGGCGTGTAACACATCAGCAGCAGGTCGGCGTCCCGCACTTCGTTGCGCAGCCGGTCCTCGCTGACCCCGTCGGGCAGCAGGACGAGGTCGCCGCGCTCGCGCAACGCCGCGTCCAGACCGGGGCATTCGAGTTCCGCGTCGGTGCGGACGATCTTCGGCCGTGCGGTCATGACTGCGCGTCGTGAGTCACGCTTCGCATGCGATGGCGTCGTCGATGATCTGCAGCGCCTTCTCCATATCGGCCCGGCTTGTGACCAGCGCGGGATAGAGCGTGAGCACCGATCCCATGGAAATCTTGAAACTCAAGCCGTTCTCGAGGCAGCGGTAGAACACCCGCTCGGCGAGATCGCTTGCCGGCTCCTTGGTCTCGCGGCTCGTCACGAGATCGATCCCGAGAAGGAATCCGCGTCCGCGGACGTCGCCAATCGCATTGTGCCGGTCCATCATGTCGTGCAACCGTTCAAGCGCCCATGCGCCGACGGTCGCCGCGTTCTCTACCAGGTTCTCCTCCTCGATGATCTCGATGGTCGTGAGCGCGGCGCGGCAGGTCACCGGGTTCTTCTCGTGGGTATAGTGGCCGAGGGCGAACGCGCCGCACACATCGAGCTCGGGACGGCAGATCGTGGCGGCAATCGGCACGATCCCGCCGCCGAGCGCCTTGCCCATCACCAGAATGTCCGGAACAACCTCGTCGTGGTCGCAGGCGAACATCTTGCCCGTCTTGCCGAGGCCGGTGGGTATCTCGTCGAAGATCAGGAGGGCGCCTGCCTCGTCGCACGCGTCCCTGACCTGTTTCCAGAAACCCGGCGGCGGAATGAACGGCACGGCACGGTTCGGCTCGGCGATGACGGCGGCGAAGTCTCCTTCTTTCTGCAGGGCGAAGCGGATGAGACCGGCGACGATGTCGCCCACCTCCCGGTCGCGCGGCTGCGCGCGCGAATGCGGAATACCGAACGGATTGCGGTAGGCGTCGAAGGGCGGCACGTGCTCGGTCCCCGGCAGCAACGGGCCGATCGGCCCCATGCGGAAAAGCTGTTCGCCGCCGACGCTCGACGCGCCAAATCCCGCGCCGTGAAACGAATCCCAGAAAGACAGCGTCTTGAAGCGCCCCGTGGCGACGCGGGCGACCTTGAGCGCCGTTTCAATCGCATCGGAGCCGCCGGTCGTGAACAGCACCTTGCAAAGATCTCCGGGCGCGATCTGGCCCAGTTTTTCTGCCAGCGCCGTCGCCGGCTCGCAGGCAAACCGTCGCGGCGCAAACGGCAGCTCGTCCATTTGCCGGGTGATGGCGGCCTTCAGGCGCGGATGGCCGTAACCGATATGGTGGACGGAATTGCCGTGGAAATCCATGTAGCGGCGCCCGTCCATATCCTCCAGCCAGATTCCTTGAGCCCTCCTGACGGCGCTGAGGCAGGGAGACGAAACCGATTGGTGCAGAAAACACGCCGCATCCCGCGCGATTGCGTCTTTCGTTTGCGCACCGGTCTGCGCCTCGCTCCACTTGCTGCGATAGGGGCTGAGGTTGGACTCGCCTTCCGAGTTTTCAGGGTCACGCGGTGTTGCCTGATGCGCGTCGCGGAGTGTCATGCCGGCCTCCCGGGGGCCTGGAGTTTGGAACCCTTGCCGGCGAACTATGACCTCTGCATTGCCCCTTCGGCAATGGCCCACCTGTTGATGGTGGTATCAGTGCGAACGATGCCGTGGCGTCCGGCCACCTGCCTTACCGGGGCAATCGCCCGTTGCCGTTCGGTTGCTGCGGCTGCGGTTGCTGCGGGGCAGCGGAGGGCCGGGCCGGGACCTGCCCCGGTTCCGTGGGATGGCGGAAGGTCTCCGGTTGCGGCGCGACCGGCGCCGGCTCGGTTTCGAGCGGCACCTGAGGCGCGGCGGTGGCCACATCGACCGGCGCTTGCGCTTGGGTATCGTTGGGCTGCATGCCCGTTTGCAGCTTCGGTGAATCTGCGGAACGCCAACGCTCGACGACCTTGTTGAGGTCGATGGACTCACCGTCGTCCTGCCGCCACCTTTCGGTAAAGCAGGCGGTCCGGCTGCGCGGCATGGCGTCTTCGGGGAGGTCGGCGAACCGGATACGCCCCGGCAGGGTGACGCCGTCGCCAAACACAATGGCCTCCCGGGGGCCCATGGACGGAAGAAAATCGAGCAGGCTCGCGGCGGTGTCGAAGATCGCCGCACGCACGAAATTCTGGTCGCGTTCGTTGGACATGCGCATCGAGAACACGGTGTTGCACTGCGACAGGATCGTCGAATCGAGCTCCGAGGGGCGTTGACTGACGACACAAAGCGAGACGCCGTATTTGCGCCCCTCTTTCGCGATGCGCGCGATGGCCCGGCGTGTCGGTTCAAACCCGAGATCGGCATTGTTCGGGACGTAGCGGTGCGCTTCCTCGCATACCAGGGTGACGGGTGCGCTTCCGCCGCTCCAGAGCGAAAAATCGAACGTCATGCGGCAGATGACCGAGACCACCACATTGACGATCTCCGACGGAACGCCCGTAAGCTCGAGAATGGCGATCGGCTTGTCGTTGACAGGCACACGGAACAGCCGGCCGACGATCTCCGCCATATGATCCTGGACCGTCAGGCTGCCGAACATGAAAGCGTAGCGCGGATCGCCGGAAATCGCCTCGAGCCGTGTCTTGAGTTGCCGGTACGGCGCCAGATCATGACGGTTCTCAAGGCGCCCCATGCGTTCATCGATGATCGCCATCACGTCCGAAATGCGATAAGGGACCGGCGTATCCACGGTATAGCTGCGAACCTGCCCGGCGCTGACACCCCGTTTGAGAAGCGCCGCCGTGTCGCGCCCGCGATTCGTGGCGTATCGCCATTTCGCCACGGGAATGAGCTCGGCAAGGATCTCGATTTCGGTTGTCTTGCCGGCGGCATCGCCAATGACGACTTCGAGCAGCTCCTCGAAGGTCAGAAGCCAGAACGGTAACTGCAGGTCATCGGGCGTGATGACTTCCGCCCGGTCGCCGAAGCACTCGGCATATTCGTTGTGCGGATCGAGGAGGAGAATGTGCGCCCGCTTGTTCTGATCGAGAATCGCGCGCAGCAACACGGCGACGCCGCAGGACTTGCCGGTGCCCGTGCTGCCGAGGATCGCGCAGTGCTTGCCGAGAAGTTCGTCCACCTGCACCATCGCCGGGATCGTGCGGTCCTGGGTCAGCGTACCGATTGAGACTGCCTGGGTGTCGGTCCACAGATAGGCGCACCGCAGTTCCTCGACGGTGGCGACATCGACCGGATCGCCGAGTGTCGGATATCCCGTCACCCCGCGGAGGAACGAGCCGACGCTGCCGTCGGCGTTCCGCGTGAGCTGCCCGACGAGTTCGAGCTCGGCCACGCGGACCTCCGCCTCGCCGTCGCGCTGCGCAGGTACGGGGATGCTGAGGGCGGACACAAGGCCGAGAATGATCGAAGCGGGCGTCTCCAGTTTCAGGATGGCGCCGAGCTCGGCCCGCTTGGCGCCGGGTCCGTTTGTTTCGCGGTCCAGCATGACCACTGCTTGCGAGCCCGTCACCGACACGACGTGTCCGATTGAATGCGACCGGTTCGGCGGATTTCCCCGCATCTGGTCGGGATGTTCAGTCGACATGCTGTCCCTCCCTGATCGCGCGTTTGAACAGCATGATGATATCGGTCCCCTGGCCTTTCGCGCTGTGGACAATGAACTCCGCGTCCTGCAGCTCGGTCAGCGATTTGGCGATCGGCAGTCCGAGCCCGGTTCCTTCGCTGTGGCGGTCGAACCGGTTGTCCACCTGTCCGAATTCGCTCAGGGCGATCTGTATCTCCGCGTCGGTCATGCCGATCCCCGTGTCGGAAACACAGATCATGACCGCATCGCCGGGTCCGCGTTTCGCGGTGAGCGCCACGGAGCCCTCCTCGCGGTTGAAGTTGAACGCGTTTGCCATCACCCGCATGACGCTGTCGCTCAAGTGCCTCTGGTCCGCATGGATTGCCGGAAGGCCGTCGTCAATCTGCGATATGAACCTCAGCCTTGTCTCGTCCGCGCGCGACGCCGCCCAGGCGCATGGCGCACGCAGCGCCTCGTCTAAGTGTACGGCGTCGAGATTGGCGTCCACCTTGCCGGACTGCAATTTGGAGATGGTGATGACATCGTTCACCGTGGAGAGAAGGCCCTCCGCCGACTCCACGATCAGGTTGGCATACTCTGCAACCTGGTCCGGTTGCAGTTGCGTCGTTTCCACGCCTTTCAGCAGATTGGAAAAGCCGAGGATCGCGTTGAGCGGTGTGCGCAACTCATGGCTGATGTTTGCGATGAACTCTGACTTGACGCGGTTGGCGATCTCCGCCTCGACCCGCGATGCACGCTCGGCAAGCTCGGTTCGGTGACGCAGCAGGGCGTCACCGAGCCGAATAGAGTATTGCGCAAGCAACGACCCGACCGCACCCGAACTGGGTGCAATCGCGCGTGACATCTTCTGGTCGAACGTGCGCGCCCGGGAAATCGCCGCTTTTGCCATGCCGGAATTGTCAGCCAAGAGGGTTCACGGACCGTAAACCCGGTCGCCGATAAATGGCGTTTTTCGGTGCGAAACAGTGTCGCCGGCGGGAAGCGGGCAGCGCGCCCGGTCAAGGGCGCGCTGCTCCGGTGTTCTCGTTCAAACGCGGCGCGTATGCCGCCGTTACTTCATCGGCGGATAGTAGGACATCGGCGGCGGAGCAACCGGATGTGGAACCGGGCGGCGATATGCGACCGGGTGGGCCACAGGCTGCACCGGAACCCAGCGGGTCGTGCCCGGGCTGACCATCACCTGCCTGGCGACGGTCTTGTAAACGGCCGGCTCACACACCTGGCGGACGGTACCCGGATGCACCATCACTTTCTGGTGGACGACCCCTTTGACCGCAGGGCGGGTCTCGACCCAGCTCGTCCTCGGCTGCACCATCACCCGCTTTGTGCGCGTGCGGTATTTCGCGGGCTTCGTGACGGCGCATTTATACTGGCCGCAACCCATACTCTTCCAGCGCGTACGCGGCGGACGTACCTGCTTGACCACCTTGACCCGGTCATAGACTGCGGGCTTTGAATGGACGACCTGATAGGCCGGCTGCACCACGACTTCCTGCGCCTGAACGCCATAGGTCGGGGGTGTTCTCACCTGATGGCAACTCGCCGGGCGAACCATCACCCGCTCGGTGACCGTCCTGTAGACGGGAGGCGTCTTCACCTTCTTGTAGCAAGTCTTGTACTTGCCCCCGCCGTGATACCGGCCAAAGGCGTCGGCATTGGCGCTGGTCAAACCAGCAAATACCGCCGCAACGCCGCAAATTGCTAACGAACGGACAAACATCTCACTTAACTCCCTCACTGATACACAAACGAAAACCGTGCCGAAAAGGCGCGATTGACCCAACGCTGCAAACTCAGCAAGTATCACGCCAACGTTAAATTTGGCTGAAGCAGGCCGGTTTGCGTCAGCACTCGATTAACCATAACTGCTTGATTTGAAACGCCGTATAGTCTCGCCGACGCGGCACCCCGTGTTTGTCCTTGCATCGCCAACGCAACGCGCCATAAATCAGGGCCGATTTCGCAATGCGGCTCAGGGGAGGACGACATGACAGCGTGCGTGGCCAGGCATCAGACGAGTATTCTCCGGTTGCCGGCCATCGCCTTGATCATGCTGACCGGTGCCGTGCTCTCCGGATGCGGCATCAACAACATCCCGACATTCGATGAGAAGGCGAAGGCGGCATGGAGCGAGGTGCTGAACCAGTATCAGCGGCGGGCCGACCTCATTCCGAACCTGGTGGAGACGGTCAAGGGCTTCGCCGAACAGGAGCGCACCGTCCTCACCGAAGTCGTCGAGGCGCGCGCCAGGGCGACACAGACGAAGCTGCCCGACGACGTTCTGACCAACCCCGATGCCTTCAAGAAATTTCAGGACGCACAGAACCAGCTGTCCGGTGCCTTGAGCCGACTGCTGGCCGTGGTCGAGCGGTACCCTGATCTCAAGTCCAACCAGAACTTTCTGACCCTTCAGTCGCAGCTGGAAGGTACCGAGAACCGTATCGCCATCGCGCGGCGCGACTATATCGACGCGGTGCGCGTCTACAACACGGAACTCAGGACCATCCCCGGACGCTGGTGGAAAGCGCTGCTCTATCCTGAATCCAAACCGTTGGAGACGTTCACCATTGAGCCGGAAAAGACCGAAACGCCGAAGGTCAAATTCTGATCATATGAACGGTGGTCCTGCAGCGCGTGGCCAACCAGGACCGTACAGTCACGAACAAGCGATGCGGGTCCTGATCGCGCTCCTTTTCATGTCGGTGTTTTCTCTCGGACCTGCGCATGCCGCAGACCCGGAGTTTCCCACACTTTCCGGCCGGATCGTTGACGCGGCCGGTCTGTTGTCCGCCGAACAGGTGCGAAACCTGACCATCGACCTGGAGGCGCTTGAAGAAAAGTCCACCGATCAACTGGTGGTCGTCACCCTGCCCTCGCTGCAGGGCTATGAGATCGAGGAGTTCGGCTACAAGCTCGGCCGCCACTGGGGCATCGGACAGGAGGGCAAGGACAATGGCGTTCTGCTGATCGTTGCGCCGCAGGAACGCAAGGTGCGGATCGAGGTGGGTTCGGGGCTGGAGCCCATTCTGACCGACGCCCTGACCAGGCTCATCATCGAAAACGGAATTCTGCCCCGGTTCCGGAACGGAGATTATCGGGGCGGCATACGGACGGGGGTCCGGGATATCATCGCCGTGCTCACCGGGGACGCGGAAGAACTCAAGGTCCGCGCGCGCCAGAGCCCGAACCAGACCGACGACATGATCTCGGCCATCATCCTTATTGTCTGGCTGATCATATTCGCCATTGTGGTGTGGAGCCTCGTCCAGTCTGCGCGTCAGGGCAACACGCGCTCGGCGAAGGGCAAGTCGGGCAAAAAGAAGAATGCGGGCGGCTGGACCTGGGGTTCCCGCGGCTCGTCGGGCGGCGGCTGGTCGTCCGGTGGCGGCGGGTTCTCCGGCGGCGGCGGTGGGTTCTCCGGCGGCGGTTCGTCAGGGAGCTGGTAGGCCAATGCAAGTCATTTCGGCACAGGACCGCAAACGCATCAGCCGTGCGATCTCCGATGCGGAGGAGAAAACCAGCGGTGAGATCGTCGCCGTCGTGGCGGCATCAAGCGACGACTATGTCTTCATTCCGCTGTTGTGGGCGGCACTGGCTGCGCTCGCGGTGCCGCTGATCCTGTTCCCGCTGACGGACCTGCATGTCGCCGCTATCTATGCGGCGCAGCTCGGCGTTTTCGCCGTGCTCGGATTACTTTCGCAATGGTGGCCCTTGCGCATCGCGCTCGTGCCCCGCCGGATCAGGCGCGCACGCGCCCATCGACACGCCATGGCGCAGTTCCTCGCGCAAAACCTGCACACCACGAAAAACCGCACCGGTGTGCTCATCTTTGTCTCGATGGCGGAGCGGTTCGCAGAGGTCATTGCCGATGAGGGCATTTACGAGAAGGTGCCGCCCGAAACCTGGGACGGCGTTGTGCAGGAACTGACCGAACGTATCGGTGATGACCGGATTGCCGAGGGTTTCGTCGTCGCGACGCAGATGTGCGCTGACATCCTGGCCAAGCATTTCCCGCCCGACTCAGCCGAAGACAATGAACTCCCGGATCATCTCATCGTTCTCGAGTAGGCTTTAGACCAAAGCCAACTGGAAAGGGCGTGCGTTTTTCTCTAAGCAATCCGTATCCCCGGTATCGTGGAGGCGTATGATGACTTCAAAACTGGCCCGCGCGGCTGCATTGGTTCTCGCCCTGTCTCTCACAGCGTGTTTGGGACCCGGAACCCCGGAAGAACAGCTCAAGTCGATCGAGGAGCTGCAGGCAAAGAACCTGCCGATGACGGAAGAGCAGAAAAGCGGGCTGGCCGAGCATGTCGAGAAGGGGCGCGAGGCGCTTGCGGCCGGTAACAAGGATGGCGCCGGCAAGGAATTCGAGGCCGCGCTGACGATCCTGAACGCCGCGGCGGATGCTGCCCTTTACAACAAGGCCGACTGACACCGCGCCTGGTCCCAGAACGCCGCTTGCGGCGCGCCTGCGCGCCCCGATTTTCGCTTGTGTTCCCGTTCACAGCGCGCCACTCTTCAGACCTGTTCAGGTGATTTGCATCACATGGGTGCGTCATAGTTTGGGTCGGGTCGCGGAGAAATGTCTCGGCTTTCACAACCAAAGGGGGGCGGAACCATGTCGAGGGCGGCACGGCCGAAAGAACAGTCTCTTGCACAATCGGTCATCAGGCAGCTCGGAGGGAGTAGGGCCGAGAAAGCCCTGAAAGATTACGCCGACGCCATTCTTTCAACCGCCCATCAGGACGATTTCAGCGGCCTCTCACCTGATACCGTAACGCAGATCATCCGCTCCGGCTGGGACTTCATCGCCCTGCTTGCGCCGAAGAAACACAATCTCCGCGTGTATAATCCGGGGTCGGATTTCCAGGGGCTGGGGGACACGACGGTCATCGAAATCCTGAATGCCGACATGCCGTTCCTGGTGGATTCGGTCATGGGCGAGATTCAGGAGCGTGGCCTCAGGGTCCAGCTCGTCCTGCACCCGATCCTGCGCGTGGCGCGCGACAGCAAGCACAAGTTGAAGTCGGTTTCGGCACGGGCTGGAACGGTCCGTCAAGGCGCGGTCAAGGAAAGCTATATTCGGGTCCATGTCTCGCGCATCGGCGACAAGGCCGAGCGCGACGAGCTTGCCCGGTCCATCAATCAGATCCTCAAGAACGTCACCATCGTCGTCCAGGACTGGCGACCAATGCTCGATCGTCTCGAAAGCGCGGTCGCCGCCTACACAACCGCGCCCCCGTCGATTCCCGTGTCCGATCTGGCGGAATCCATCCAGTTTCTGAAGTGGCTGCTCGACAACAATTTCACACTGCTGGGGATGCGGACCTTCTCGTTCGAGGGGGGCAAGACCAAAGGCATGCTCAAGCCCGTCGCCAGGTCCGGGCTCGGAATCCTGCGGGATCCCAACGTCTTCGTCCTGCGCCGCGGGACCGAGGCGATGCATATGACGCCCGAGATCCGCAGCTTCTTTCTCAGGCCGGCGCCGCTGATCGTCACCAAGGCGAATGTGCGCTCCACCGTCCACCGGCGCGCCTATATGGACTATATCGGCGTCAAGATTTACGGCGAAAGCGGCGAGATTTCAGGTGAACTCCGGATTATCGGGCTGTTCACGTCGACCGCATACACGCGCTCGACGCGCAACATTCCGCTGCTCAGGCAGAAGGTGGAGGTGGTGCTCAACCGCTCCGCCTATCCGCCCGACAGCCACAGCGGCAAGGCGCTGCTCAATGTGCTCGAGACCTTCCCGCGCGACGAACTGTTCCAGATCAGCGTCGATCAGCTTTACAGGACGGCCATCGAGATCCAGTCCCTGGACCTGAAACCTCGCGCCCGCGCCTTCGCCCGTCCTGACGAGTTCGACCGCTTTGTGTCCGTTATCGTCTTCGTGCCGCGCGACCGGTATTCCACCAATGCCCGCGTGCGGATCGGCGAGTTCCTTGCCGATACCTACAATGGCCGGGTCTCCGCGTACTACCCGTTCTTCCCGGAAGGCCCGCTGGTGCGCATTCACTTCATCATCGGCCGCAGCAAAGGGAAAACGCCCGTCCGGTCCCAGAGATTTCTCGACGGCAACATCGAGCGGATTGTCCGGACGTGGGAAGACCATCTGAACGACGCGCTGGTCAAGGGCGGAGGCAGTATGGGGAGTGCCCTTGCGCGCGCCTATCAGGGCGCCTTCAGTGCCGCCTATCAGGCGAATTTCACCACCGAACGCGCGGTACGCGATATCAGCCAGTTCGAAGCGCTCAGCGAAGAAAACCCGGTGGCCGTGGACTTCTGGCGGGCGGACGACGATCGGCCGAACCGGGTCCGCGTCACGCTCTACCATCTGCAGGGGGCAATTCCGCTCAGCCGCCGCGTTCCGGTGCTCGAAAACATGGGCTTCTCGGTCATCGACGAGCGCTCCTACCGGGTCAGCCGGGCGGACGCCGAGGCGCCGCTCTCGCTGCACGACATGGTCCTCGAGCATTCCGAGAGCGCGGCGATCGAACGCGCCGAGTGCGATGCGGATGTGGAGGCGTGCTTCCTCGCGGTGTGGCGTGGCCTCACCGGCTCCGACGGGTTCAACAAGCTGGTGCTCAGTGCCGGCCTGAACTGGCGCGAGGCGGCGGTCGTCAGGGCCTACGGGTCCTATCTCCGGCAAATCGGCGCGCCGTTCGGCCAGGCTTATCTGGCTGAAACCATGCTCCGCCACGCCGGGGTGACCCGCAAGCTGATGAGCCTGTTCCGGATACTGTTCGATCCCGCGACCGGCAAGGTGCCGGAGAAACGCAAGGCGGCTGCGAAGGCAGTCGTCAAAGAGGTCCGCGGCGCGCTTGAGGACATCCCGAGCCTCGATGAGGACCGGATCATTCGGCACTACCTCAATCTCATCCAGACCACCCTGCGCACGAACTTCTATCAGAAGGCGCCGGACGGCGGACCCTACCCGGCCATTTCATTCAAGTTCGAAAGCGCGAACGTGGAGGGTGCCCCCGACCCGAAACCGTTTGCGGAGATCTTCGTGTTCTCGCCTGAGGTGGAAGGCATCCATCTGCGCGGCGGCCGCATTGCGCGCGGTGGTCTGAGATGGTCCGACCGGGCGCAGGACTTCCGCACCGAGGTGCTCGGCCTGGCCAAGGCGCAACAGGTCAAGAATGTGGTGATCGTGCCGACCGGTTCGAAAGGCGGCTTCGTGCCGAAATATCTCGCGCGTGCGGGCAACCGGGAAGAGTTTATGGAAATCGGCGTGTCCGCTTACCGTGAATTCATCGTCAACCTGCTGCGGGTGACGGACAATCTGTCGGGCAACGAGGTCATTCCGCCCAAGGATACGGTGCGCTTTGACGGGGACGACCCGTATCTGGTCGTGGCGGCCGACAAGGGGACCGCGACCTTTTCCGACTTTGCCAACGAGCTGTCGACGGCTCACGGCTTCTGGCTCGGCGATGCCTTCGCATCAGGCGGATCCGCGGGCTACGATCACAAGAAGATGGGCATCACCGCGCGCGGCGGCTGGGAGGCGGTGAAGCGCCACTTCCGGGAGATGGACTGGGATATTCAATCCCGACCGTTTCGGGCGATCGGTGTCGGCGACATGTCCGGCGACGTGTTCGGCAACGGCATGCTGCTGTCGAAGCAGACGCAGCTCATCGCCGCCTTCGACCACCGTGACATCTTTATCGATCCCGATCCGGACCCGGCGGCCAGCTGGAAGGAACGCAAGCGGCTGTTCGGCCTCGCGCGATCCAGTTGGCAGGACTACAACCCCAAGCTGATGAGCAAGGGCGGCGGCGTGTTCAGCCGCATGTCGAAGTCCATCCAGCTTACGCCGCAGATCAAGGCGATCACCGGGCTTGAGACCAACAGCGTGACGCCGAACCAACTGATCCGGGCATTGCTCAAGTCGCCGTTCGACCTGCTCTGGTTCGGCGGTATCGGGACCTATGTCGGCGGCGCAAACGAGAGCGCCGACGAAATCGGCGACAGGGCGAGCGACGCCATCCGCATCAAGGCGCAAGACCTTGTCGTCAAGGTGGTGGGCGAGGGCGCCAATCTGGGCATGACCCAACAGGCGCGGATCGAGTTCGCCCTGCACGGCGGCCGGGTCAATACCGACGCCATCGACAATTCGGCCGGCGTGAACTCGTCCGACCTCGAGGTCAACATCAAGATCGCGCTGGGCGCGGCGATGGCAGCGGACAGGATCACATTGCCGGAACGCAACAAGATCCTTGCAAAGATGACCGAGGAAGTGGCCGCCGCCTGTCTGGTGAACAACTATCTGCAGACGCTTGCAATCAGCCTCGGCCAGAGACGGGGGCTTGGCGACCTTGGCTTCCAGCAACGGCTCATGCGGGATCTGGAGAGCGCGGGCCTGCTCGACCGCGAGATCGAGTTCCTGCCGGAAGATCTGGAAATCGCGGAGCGGCAGCAGGCAGGCCAGGGGCTGACACGCCCGGAACTTGCGGTACTTCTCGCCTACGCGAAGATCGATCTCTACAACGGCCTCGTGGAGTCGAGCGTTCCTGACGATCCCTATTTCAAGCAGGAACTCGAAGGCTATTTCCCCAAGACGCTGCTCGCAGCGTTTCCGGACGAAATCGCTTCGCACCGGCTGCGGCGGGAAATCGTCGCGACGCGCCTGTCGAACGCGATCATCAACCGCGGCGGCTCGACCATGTCGCTTCGCCTGAAGGAAGAAACCGGGCGTGGTGTCGCCGATGTCGTTCTCGCCTTTACCGCGGCACAGGCCGTGTTCGGGCTGGAGAACCTGTTTGCGGAGATCGACCGCCTCGACAACAAGATATCCGGGGACTGCCAGCTCGATTTATATCTGCGGGCCCAGGACGTCGTGCGGTCACAATCCGCCTGGTTCTTGCGCCATGCGTCATTGTCTCAGGGGCTGACACAGGCGATCAACGTCTATCGCAGCGGCGTGGAGGACATTGCCGGGGCGCTCAGATCCATTTTGCCCGAACCGCAGAAGGCTGCGCTGAAGGCTGATCAGAGCCTGCTGACCGACGCGGGCGTGCCGGCCGCGCTTGCCCGGTCACTTGCCGAAACGCGCGTGCTGAGTGACGGGCCGGATGCCGTCATGGTTGCGCAGGCGCTCGGACGCCCGGTGCGCGAGGTCGCGGCCGTCCTGTTCGACGTTGCCGCCTATCTGCGTCTCGACGAGCTCAAGAGCATCGGTGAAAGGCTGTTCGTGACGGACTATTACGACCGGCTCGCGATCAACGCGGCCATGAGCGCGATATCCAACGCGCAGCGTGCGGTCCTGCAGGATGTGGTGGGGGCTTCGGACAAGAGCCCGTCCTTCCAGGCCTGGCTGGAGGAGCACACCGAGCAGGCGGAGCGGACACGCCGCTCTGTCGATGAGATCCTCGACAGCGGGGATCCGAGCCTGTCGCGTCTGATGGTCGCCGTCGGCCACCTGCGCGACCTGTCCCCATCGTGATTTAGGCGTCCGGTCCCATGGCAACAAGTGCGGCGCGTCGCGGAGACACCAACTGGAGAGGCCTGTTCGGCTGGGTGATGTTCGACTGGGCCACGCAGCCCTTCTATACACTGGTGCTCACATTCCTGTTCGCGCCTTACTTTGCCGCCACCTTCATCGGCGACGCGACCCGCGGTCAGGAGATCTGGGGGTACACGACCGCATTCGCAGGTCTCATCGTTGCATTGATAAGCCCGGTGCTCGGATCGATCGCCGACGCGGCGGGGCGGCGCAAACCGTGGATCGCGGTGTCGTCGGCCGCTCTTGTCGCGGGCTTGTTCGGGTTGTGGTTCGCGGAACCCGGTGGCGAGGCCATCATTCTGGTCTTGCTCGCGGTGGTTGTGGCAACCGTCGCGGTGGAATTCACGACCGTTTTCACCAACGCGATGATGCCATCGCTCGTGCCATCGGGCCAGCTCGGCCGGCTGAGCGGTATCGGCTGGGCGATCGGCTATGTCGGCGGCCTCATATCGCTGATTATCACGGCGGGTTTCATTGTCGCCGACGGCGAAACGGGCAGGACCATGCTTGGGCTTCGCCCGATTGTTCCCCTTGATACCCTCTCGCATGAGGGCGACCGGCTGATTGGTCCTTTTTCCGCGGTCTGGTATCTGGTCTTCGCATTGCCGCTGTTCCTGTTGACACCGGACCGGAAGAGCAGCCGCGATGGCAGGAGCAACAGCGAGGTTGTGCGTGCAGGACTGCACGAGCTCAAGGAGACGATTGCCAACGTCCGCCAATACGCAAACATCGTACGGTTTCTGGTGGCCCGCATGTTCTATGCCGACGGACTTGGCGCAATTTTCGCCTTCGGCGGCATTTATGCCGCCGGCCAGTTTGGATGGACCGCGACCGAACTCGGGCTGTTCGGGATCATTCTGACCGTAACGGCAGGTATCGGCGCGATCATCGGCGGAACGCTCGACGACCGGGCTGGTGCGCGGACGGTCATCATCTGGGGACTGATCCTGCTTCTGGTTGGCTGCGCCGGCGTGTTGTCGGTAGATCGAACGCATATCTTCTATGTCATCGAGGTCGCGCCGCCCAGGCCGGGCGGAGGAATTTTCGCCGGCCCCGGCGAGATCGTCTACATCCTGTTCGGCTGCGTCATCGGCCTCATGGCGGGGCCGATCCAGGCCTCCAGCCGGTCGCTTCTCGCGCGCATCTCTCCGCCCGAGATGTCGACCAAGTTTTTCGGCCTGTTCGCCTTTTCCGGGAAGATCACGTCGTTCGCAACACCCTTTGCCGTCGGGGTCGTCACCGGGCTGGCCGACGGCCAGCGCATCGGCATTGCCGCCATCACGATCTTTCTGATCATCGGCCTGCTTCTGGTGATGACCGTGCGCGAGGAGCGCGCAACGGTCCGGGTTTAGATCACCATCTAGTGGCGGAAGTGGCGCATACCGGTGAACACCATGGCCACACCGGCTTCGTCCGCCGCGGCAATCACCTCGTCGTCCCGCATCGAGCCGCCGGGCTGAATCACCGCGGTGGCGCCTGCCTCTATGGCGGCGAGCAGACCGTCGGCAAACGGGAAGAATGCATCCGACGCCACGACCGAGCCCTTGGTGAGCGGTTCGCTCAGGCCCGCCTCCTTCGAGGCGTCGGCGGATTTCCACGCCGCGATCCGTGCGGAATCGATGCGGCTCATCTGCCCCGCGCCGATGCCGACGGTCGCGCCGTCCCTGGCGTAGACGATGGCGTTGGACTTGACGTGTTTGCACACCGTGAAGGCGAAGGTCAGGTCGGCGAGTTCCCGGTCGGACGGCGCGCGCCTGGTCACCGTCTTCAGTTCAAGTGCACCGACGCGGCCATTGTCCCGGGCCTGTGCCAGAAACCCGCCCGACAGCATCTTCAGGGCGAGTCCTTGCGCCGCCGGGTCCGGCAGACTGCCGGCGAGCAGCACGCGCAGGTTCTTCTTGGCGGCGAGCACGGCGAGTGCCTCGTCGCTTGCATCCGGTGCGATGATGACCTCGGTGAAGATCTGTGAGATGGCCTCCGCCGCCGCCTCGTCCAGCGTCCGGTTGAGCGCGATGATACCCCCGAACGCGCTTGTCGGGTCGCAGCGCAATGCGAGCTGATAGGCTTCCGCGGTCGTCGTCGCAACAGCCACGCCGCACGGGTTGGCGTGCTTGATGATGGCAACCGCGGCGCTTTCGCCGGGATCGAATTCGGCGACCAGCTCATAGGCGGCATCGGTGTCGTTCAGGTTGTTGTAGCTGAGTTCCTTGCCCTGAATCTGGCGTGCGGTGGCGATGCCGGGCCGGCGATCGCCCGAGGTGTAGAACGCCGCCCATTGATGCGGGTTTTCGCCATATCGAAGCGTCTGGGCGAGGCGTCCGGAGAAGACCCGTGTGTCGGGCACATCTTCGCCGAGTGCGGCGGCAAACCAGGCCGAGATGGCCGCGTCGTACGCGCCGGTCCGGGCATAGGCCTTTGCCGCGAGCGCCCGGCGCCTGTCGGCTCCGATCTCGCCGTTCGTCTCCCTGAGGTCCGCGATCAGGGCGTCGTAATCCGAAGGATCGACGACAACCGCGACTCCGGCATGGTTCTTCGCCGCCGCGCGGATCATCGCCGGGCCGCCAATGTCGATGTTCTCGATGCAGGTTTCGAAATCTGCCCCCGACGCCACGGTTTCCTGGAACGGGTACAGGTTCACCACCAGCAGGTCGATGTCGGCGATGCCGTGCGCCTCCTGTGCCTTGGCATGATCGGCATTGCCGCGAACCGCCAGCAACCCGCCGTGCACCTTCGGATGCAGGGTCTTGAGCCGTCCGTCCATCATTTCCGGAAAACCCGTCACTTCGGAAACGTCGATGACGGGCAGGTCCTCGTCGCGGATCAGCGCCGCGGTTCCACCTGTCGAAATCAACTCCACACCCAACGCGTCCAGCGCCTTCGCCAACTCGACGACGCCGCTCTTGTCGGAGACTGAGATCAGTGCCCGTTTGATCTTAACAGTGTCTCTCGTCATGACGGTCCCCTGCCGGCCCCTAGAGCATCATGCGTTCAGATTGACGCGTTTCGTCGCGAAATCCGAACGCATAAAGATGCTCTAACACTTTAAGATATAGAGCAAAGTTATCCGATTAGGTTGAAACAGGGTGAGTCAACCTAATCGGATTTTGCTCTAG
>JANQLP010000082.1 GCA_028280515.1 Hyphomicrobiales bacterium | reverse complement strand
CTGCTTCGCCCGCTTCTGCTGCGGTCGCAGGATCAGGAAATACATGATGACGAATATAAGAATGAAAGGCAGCAACGACACCAGCATGTCGCCGCCGCTCGCTCCCGCGCCCTGGGCAAAGGCGGGCGTAACGATCATCGTTTGTCTCCTTTGGCGGCTTCCCGGGAAACCGCTAGCTGTCTAAGACGGGCGTCTACGGCCCGATGGCCCCCGGCCCACCGAAACCGCCGGGACTATACCGGCCGAAATGCCGTTTGCAACGCCGCATGGATCATCCGCTCACCGCCTCATGACAAGACGGCGCGCGACAATGAGTCGTGTCGGTGCCAATCGTGTGAGCCCGGTGGTGCCCCGACCAGGACGACGCGAACCTACAACCGGGTCAAGGCACCCCAGAGATTCAGGCCAGCTTGCCAAGAATGGTCTTCATATCGGCCTCGGAGAAGGCCCGCAGGGTCTGGGTGCGCACATTGCCGAGCATGCCGGAACTCAAGCTGAGGGCCGTCATCGTCATCTCGTCCGGCACCTCGATGATCCCGACGATGTCATACTGGCCGAGCGTCCAGAATACTTCCTTGACGGTCGCGCCATGCTTCTCAGCCATCTGTTTGAAGGCGTCGGACCGTTTGATGGTCTCCTTGACGTTTTTCACGCCTTGTTCGGTGAATTGGCCCAAGACAAGGTATGTAGGCATTTTGTCCTCCTTAGAGCAGGTCCCGAGAAGCTGCGGACTTTTCGAACCAGATCATGCGACAAAAGAAAGAAAAATCGAGCGATATTGAGTTGGTGCCGGCCGGGGGCAATCGCGCTCCGGTGAACGCATGCACGCCTTCGCCGCGCGGGCAAGCATGCAACCATATCGCGGCTTCACGCGCCTCGGCGCAGAAGAGAGGTTGCGCATCGCCAACCGCGAAGCGCCCGGCCGCCGCACCGCCTGCCGGGTCGCTCGTCCCGCCTCCCCGCTACCGGATGAGGCCGGTGGCGGCGCGGAACTGCGGATGCTCGGCGGTGCCGAGCCACTCGAAGACCACCATTTCGGCGGTGACGATGTCGGCGCCATGGCGCTCCATGCGGCGGACAGCCGTCTCCTTGCTCTCGGCCCGCCGCGAGCCGATGGCGTCGCGTACCACATAGACACGGCGGCCGGCATCGATCAGGCTGAGCACGGTCTGCAGCACACAGACATGGGCTTCGCAGCCTGCAACCACGATTGCGGGCCGTTCCGGCAGCATCTGCGAAAAGCCGGCGGCGCGGGATGCATCGAAGGCCATCTTATGGGCGACCGGGCCGTTCGCGTCCGTCGTCAGCTCCGGCACCGTGGCGCCGAGCCTTTCCACATTCTGCTCGGTGAACAGGACCGGCACCCCGAGCATGGCCGCCGCTTCGCGCAGGCGCCGCGCATTGGCGATCGCCGACGCTGCGTCTTCGATCGCCGGCATCAGCCTTGCCTGGAAGTCGATCAGCAGGAGGCTCGTTGCGTCGCGGTCCATATTCGGCATTTCCTTGTCCTTTTTGGGCGCGGTTGCTTCAGCGAATCAGCCGCGTTCTATGCTTCTTTGGTCTAATGCATGATCTTGCCTGAAACGTCTGCCGCGTTTTCGGAACCAGGCCGGGTAATGCGGTCGCTACATATTGAGATCAACAATGCGCGACTGCTCTTTGTTTTATCGCATGACTTTGTCCGAATGCTGCAATCCGTCGGGAACATGATCGGCCGGTCGCCGTTAGGTTCGACGAGAATCGATGATGCCCGCTCGTATCCGTTGGCGTCAGCTCTGACCATCGAGAAGGTCTTGGGTGGGCAACGGTCACGCGGCTCGTGGGCGCATCACTCATGTCCATTCAGATGACCAGCATTGAACAAACAGAAGAACAAGTCCTCCCCCTCGAAGCGATTCCTTCACTATATATCTGATGTTGCATTGCGGGGCGGCGATGGATGCGGAGTTTCGAGATGTGGCCGTTCAGGGCGCGAAGCAAAGCCGTTTCAGTGCAGAATCCGGCGGAGTTGGAGAGCCTGGAACGACAGGTGACCGCGCTGCGCGCGACGCTGGCGACCTGCAAGAACATCGACGAGCGTCGGAGGAGATGGTTCACGGCATCCATCACGGCGCTGCTGGTATTGTCGGGATTGCTGGTCTTCGTCGGCCGTCAGACGCTGGAACCGGCGATGCTCGAGTTGATTCCAGCCTTACGCTTCGCAGAGCCAGCCAAACGCGTCGAGGCAGCCAATGCCGCCTATGACAAGGGTGACTATGACTGCGCGCTGCGGCTGGTGCGTCCACTGGCCGAGCAGGGCAACGCCCGCGCGCAATCCCTGTTAGGGCTCATCTATCACACTGGCCGCGGGACCGAGCGTGACCAAGGCGAGGCACTGAAATGGCTTGGCAGGGCTGCCGAGCAAAACGATGGGACCGCCCAACTGCAGCTCGGCCTCATGTACTCCGAGAGCCGCGGCGTGCCTCAGGACTATGCCGAGGCCGCGAAATGGTACCAGCTCGCCGCCGACAACGGCATCGCCGAAGCCCAGTACAATCTGGGAATCCTGTACGCTTACGGTCGGGGCGTCCCGCAAGACAATGTGCTTGCCCATATGTGGTTCAACCGGGCCGCAGCTCTCTTCACCAAGTACCTGCCGCGCAATCGCGCCGTGAACAATCGCGACATTGTCGCGCGACGAATGTCGCCTGACGAGATTGCGAGAGCGCAGGAGCTCGCGCGGCGCGACGGAGACCCGACGCTGACGCGTTGAGGACGCCGAAACTTTTTGACCCCGAAAATCTGAGCCGACCATATGACGTTGACCAAAGCCACTGTCGTCTTCCTTGCCGTACTCATACTCGTCCCGGCTTCGACCGCTTATGCGCAGAGCCAGCGACAGTTCGCCGACCCTCAACGACGCGCGAGCTCTCGTTCGGTGCCGGCTCTGACCAACCCGCGAAATGCAAGCGAGGCGGCGCAAGACTGCAAGACCGTATACAGAGGGTTTCGGCTCTGTGACTGGAACCGGTCTCGGGGCGACGGCCACTGATAATAAGAACGATCGAATGCCGACGACTTAGCCGGGGCAAGGCAATACTAAAACACGGTCGAACACCGTAACGATTCATATTAGTCATCACATCCGGTGAGGCCGTTGACACGCATCGGCGGCGCGGCATCATCTGGTACTTGGGACTATTTCGTTCCAGATTGTCTCCCGAATCCTTCGAAGGATTTCGCGCGATGAAGCCCGTTCCTTTGCTCGTATTTGCGGCTTTCGCCGCGGTGACGACTGTTGCCCATGCCGATGATGGGCTCGGACTGAAGCGCGGCGGCGATGCCTTGGATGTCAGCATTTCCGGCATCTCGTCCGGAGCGGCGATGGCCGTTCAGTATGCGGTCGGCCATTCCAGCTCGATTACCGGCGTGGGCAGCATTGCCGGGCCGCCATGGGGTTGCGCGGAGGGCAGCGCGTCGCAGGCGATCAACACATGCATGTGCGGGTGGCAGGAGCCGGACAACAGGGTCGACGCCGCCCGGCAACTGGCCACGACGGGCAAGATCGACAGCCTTTCCGCCTCAAGCAAACCGCTGCGGCTCGGCCGATCTTATGTTTTTCACAGTCCGGCGGACGCGACTGTCGTCGAGAAATCCGGCAAGGCGAACGCTGCCTTTCTTGCTGCCTTCATCGGCAGCAACCCCAAGGTTGATCTCGGTAATGCGGCCGATGGCAGCGACAAGGCAGGGCACGGGATCATCGCGCCTGACAGCCATAACGAGTCCTGTGAAGCCGACGGCACGGAAAAAACCTATATCCGCTATTGCGGTGCCGAGGACAACGCAGGAAAACTGTTTCATGCGCTATACGATGACGGGAGCTTACCTTTCGACCCAAGCCAAAGGGTGAATGATATCCCCGAAAGCGAGGTGTGGCAGTTCGATCAGAAACATCTGATTGATCGGGTGAAACCGGGGACCGAGGTTGCGCCGGACACCCTGTGGTGGTGGTTCTGGCGGTTTCCCAGCGAGCGCCGGAAGAACTTCGATATGGCCGAGACGGGCTATATCTACGTTCCGCCGTCCTGCCGCCCCAGTGGAAGCGCTTGCCGCGTGCACGTCGCGCTGCACGGCTGCAAGCAGAATGCGAAGGATTTTGCGGCCAAGGCCGGTTACAACAACTGGGCGGAACGTCACAAAGTTATTGTCGTCTATCCGGCGATCGAGCCGAGCGTGCCTTTGTCGGGGGAGGCCTGCCGAATGCCGATTGGTCGCGTGATCGACACCGCACTTGTCGAGATCAATCCCAATGGCTGTTGGGACTGGTGGGGTTATCTCGATACGTCGGCGCAGAAGGGTCGCTATCTCACCAAGGCCTCACCGCAGATGCGGGTGATCGAGGGCATTATCGCCGAGGTGACCCGCCAATAGCCGGAGGCTCGAGGCGCGGTGAACGCATTTGTGTTTGCGGTGAGCCGGCTGGATCGTGGAAGTCGCCTGACCGGCACAAAGCCGACGGTTGGATTGTGTTGAATTGTCTTTCCGCGATGCCGTCAAGAACGGCCGGAGCTTTATGGAGGTGCTCCTCCCACGCATTCGGCACGCGGGACGTTATACGCTTTCCGAGTGATTGCTTCTGGCTTAAGTCCTATTACCTCCCCCTGAAAGGGGGAGGTCGGCGAGCGGCGCAGGCAAGCTTGCGCAGCCTGTGTAAACTTGGCTGCGTGCTCGCCGGGAGGGGAGTCGATCCGTTCGGCCCCGCGCAAGCGGGGACCCAGGATGTTCTGTCAAGACTGGATTCCCGCTTTCGCGGGAATTAACGGAGTTCATAGGTTCAAATTGCCCCCTCCCCAACCCTCCCCCGCAAGCGGGGGAGGGAGTCGAGCGAAGCGAGACGGGAGGGGGCCCGTCCAACAAGACGCATGGCCGGCAAGTGCCTCATCTGGAGTGCCTCCTCCCCAACTCTCGCCCACTCAAAACGGAGCCGAACACGGGAATACCCGCGTTCGGCGCGGGGGAGGGAGTAAGGCCCTCAAGCCACAGCATGGTTCGTCACCGAAACAGTAAGCCGGAAATAGTATTAGGCAGTTTGAGGCGATGTGCCGTGTAATCTCAAGCGTCAGCCTTCCGGATCGCCCACAGTGTCGGGACCACCGGGCCGTCCATCAGGGCAACTTCCTGAATCTGTCTGGCGACATACTGGTTGATCGCCCCTTCTAGCTCCGGATGCAGCTCTGCGAGTACCGCGGCGCGCTTGGGAATGGTCTCTAGAGCGAGCGCATTGAACAACCTTCCAGCAGGGCTTCGTGTCCGCCGCGCGACGATTTCATCGCCGAACTGTGTCAGCCCGGCCTCCATGGCTTCCCGTTCCAGATAATTCTCATAGGCCGCTGTTGGCGGCACGCCGCCTTCCAGATAGGCGTCGTCGATGATAATCCAGCCACCATCGCGCACGACGGCGCGAAGCATACTCATGGTCTTGGCAGAATCGCCGAGCACCGGTCCGACCGCGATCATCAAGACGGCGTCAAAGCGTGCTGGTTGGGCGAGCGACTTGCGCAGATCGGCCGCCACAAATCTACAGCGCCGTTCCAGCCCCGCCTCTTTCGCCGACTGTCGCGCGATCTCGATGAACGGCGGGTGAGCGTCTACGCCTGTGACCTCGGCATCGAACGCTCGCACCACCCGGATCGCTATGTCGCCTCGTCCGGTTCCGAGATCCAGGACAGCGCCGCCACTACGGAAGCCGACTTCGCGCAGCACCTCGACGACTTCGTCTTCCGCTCCGCTCAGCGACGGCAAGTCCTGAAGCAGATATGGCAGGTGTGGCAGGAGGCACTCTGGCGCCTCCATCG
>JANQLP010000067.1 GCA_028280515.1 Hyphomicrobiales bacterium | reverse complement strand
CACCGCCAACCCCCCAGGGTCCGCGAATCACTTAGCGATTATGGGATAAACTACGGCAGGCGGACAGAATTTCGACAGGTCTATGATACGGCTATGTCGTCTGTGTTCCGATCATGGCAACGATCTCGTCGTATGTCAGATCGCCGCGCGACTTCTTTCCGTTAACAAAGAATGTTGGCGTACCTGTGACGCCAAGCTCCCGGCCGCGCTGCTTCACAGTGCGCAGCCCTTCCTCGATCTCCTTGTTGGCGAGGCAGGCGTCGAAGGCTTGCCGGGTCATGCCCGTCTGGGACGCGACCTTGTAGATCGCATCGGTGCGGACCTCCTGGGAGACCCACACCTTCTGCTGCGTCAGGAACTTGTCGAACAGGACGAAGTAGTCCTTGTCCGGCGCGCACCGGTTGATGATTGCCGCGGTGCCGGCGGAGCGGCCGATCGGAAACTCCCGGACGATCCAGCGCACCTTACCGGTGTCGATCAGTTCCTTTTTGACCCGCGGATAGACGTTCACATGAAACTTCCGGCAAAACGGGCAGGTCAGCGACGCATATTCGATGATGGTGACGGGTGCGTTCGGGTTGCCGAGGGATTTCTCACCCAGGGGGCCCGGTTTCATGAGTTCCGCGAGAACGGGGGTCCCGTCTGCGTTGAGCGGCCCCGCGGTGGCGCGGG
Organism: Hyphomicrobiales bacterium; assembly: GCA_028280515.1. GTDB lineage: Bacteria > Pseudomonadota > Alphaproteobacteria > Rhizobiales > Methyloligellaceae > UBA2767. Next base: position 19,567 of record JANQLP010000067.1, on the reverse strand, counting down.
GGCGTCCACCGCCGCCGGCGCAGCCGGCAAGACCGCCTGCGCTCGCGGCGAGAAGTCCGCTTATGAAAACACGCCGGTCCATCGGCACCGGACTTCCCCCCGATTGTCGCGCCTGCCGTTTCGCGATCACACGGATCAGGCGCCTGAGGACTCAACCACCGAGAAACGGCTCCATGGCTTTTTCAATGTTGGACAGGCTGTTGCCGCCTTCAAGCTTTTTGCCGTTCACGAAAATTGTTGGCGTGGAACTTACGCCGAACTCCTCGTTGCCGCGCTTGCGCGTCGCCTCGATGTGATCGATGACTTCCTTGTTCCGCAGGCATTCGTTGAACGTCTCTTTCGTGAATCCGGCCTGCTGCGCCATCTTGAACAGCCGCTCGGCCGGGTTGCCGTTTCCGCGCGCCCAGGTGTCCTGATTCTTGTACAGCGCTTCCATGAACGGGAAGAACTTGTCGGGACCTGCGCAGCGTGCCAGCGCCGATGCCGCAAAAGCAATCCGGTCAAGCGGGAACTCGCGGATGATGTATCGCACCTTGCCGGTCTTGACGTACTTCTCCTTCAACCCCGGAACCGTTTGCTGGTGAAAGGTGGCGCAGTGCGGGCAGGTCAGAGACGAATACTCTACGACCGTCACCGGTGCGTCCTCCGGCCCGATGGCGTTTTCCGGCAGGGGGCCGGGCTTCAGGAAATTGGCCAGATCCTCTTCGGGGCCTGCCCATGCGCGGTCCGTGTGGCCCGAAAGCAGGAATGAGGGGACGCCGGCGGCTGCCACGGCGAACGCGCCAAGGCCAAGCCCGACCGCATGGCGCCGCGACATGGCGCGCTGATGGAAGACTTTCATCTCTGACAAGGCTCTACTCCTCAGGTTGATCGCAGAATATGGCACCCGGAACGCCGTTTCGCTGCGGGAGTTGCCATTGTTGCGCTGAATATAACAAGAATGTGGAATTGTTCACTCAAAAGGATGTGTGATTTCGCGAGCGAATTGTCAGATCGGGGTTACTTCACGCGCCCGCCGAGACGCGCGAGGGCATCGCGCAATCCGTCATCCTTGATGTCCGCGTCGATCGCCGCCGCGTCCGGCGCGGGTCGCTCCGCATCGCTCTCCGGTTTGCGGTCGCGCCGCACCGGCCCCTGCACGAGGCGCAACTCAGTGATCGCGCGATAGCCGAAATAGACGTTGATGCGCTCCAGAAGTTGCGGCGCGCTGTGCTGGACCTCGATCGCCCGCGGGCCTTCCACCCGCAGGACGAGCGTTGCCCCTACGCGCCGCGCGTTCTTGAACCCGCGCGGCGTCAGGTCTTCATCCGGTGCCGGCTCCGCGCCCCGGGGCCACACGAGCCGTTCCGGCATCGTGATGCGTGCATATTCCGCGCCGATGATCTCGGGCCAGTCCGCCAGGAGATCCGCCGACGGAAAGCCGTGCCGCTCGAACGCGGCGCGGGCGACTTTCGGCACATAGGCGCCGATGGCCTTCGCGCGGCCACCCGAACGGCGTCGATTCCCGGTGGCGGTTGGTTTTTCCCGTGGATTGCTCATGTCCGCATGGTCATTGGCGGTTCTCCAAACCGGTGAATGAACTAGCATAGCCGAGTCGGCGCAGCGAGATAGAACGTAAGATGATGCTGAAGGACAACATGTCGAAAACGGTGAGCGCATTTCCCGTTGAAGAGTTGCTGGCCTGGTACGACGCCACGCACCGCAAATTGCCGTGGCGCGCGCCGCCGGGCGAGATGTCCGATCCCTATCGTGTCTGGCTCAGCGAGATCATGTTGCAACAGACGACGGTCAAGGCCGTTGCGCCGTATTATGCGAAGTTCCTGGCTCAATGGCCGACGGTCGAGGCGCTCGCAGCCGCCGACCGCGACGACGTGCTTAAGGCGTGGGCGGGGCTCGGCTACTATGCCCGGGCGCGCAATCTCCACGCCTGCGCGCAGCATGTGGCGCAGCATCACGGCGGGAGGTTCCCGGACACGGAGGAGGCACTGCTGACCCTTCCCGGCGTGGGGCCCTACACCGCCGCCGCAATCGCCGCGATCGCCTTCGGACGGCGGGCCGCGGTCGTCGACGGCAATGTGGAGCGCGTGCTGGCCCGCTTTTTCGCCGTCGAGACGCCGCTGCCGGCGGCCAAAAAGGAGCTGCGCGCGCTGGCCGACCGGATCGCACCGGACCGGCGGCCGGGGGACTTCGCCCAGGCGATGATGGACCTGGGCGCGACGGTGTGTGCGCCACGCACGCCGTCCTGCATGCTGTGCCCGGTCATGGCCGGCTGCGCCGGCCGGGCCAGAGGCCTCGAAGCGGTGTTGCCCTACAAGGTAGCGAAACAGGAGAAGCCGACGCGGCGCGGCGCGGCGTTCTTTGCGTCGCGTTGGGATGGCGCCGTGCTGTTGCGGCGGCGTCCAGACAAGGGGTTGCTCGGCGGCATGGTCGAGGTGCCGGGAACGCCGTGGATCGAAGACGGCGCGTGCGAGGCCGACGACGCCTTGAGCCACGCGCCGGTGCCTGCGGCGTGGACGCGGGTGCCGGGCGAGGTGCGCCACACGTTCACGCATTTTCATCTGGAGCTGGCGGTGTTCAGGGCAAATGTGCCGCCCGATGCGGAGATCCACGGCGCGGCGCGGCCCGAGAGCTGCATGTGGGTGGCGCGCGCCGAGCTCAGGGGGCAGGCCTTGCCGTCGGTGATGCGCAAGGTCGTCGCCCACGCCCTCGACGGGCGCGCGGACCAGGGCGGCTAAGAGCAGAGCGCCTCAGGACATGCCCAGATGCGCGCGCGCCTCGTTGCGCAGGGCATCGATGGGTTTGAGTTCGCCGCCCGCCTCATAGTGCCAGAAGGTCCAGCCGTTGCATGCCTGTGCGCCCTGCACGTGCGCGCCGATCTTGTGGATCGAACCCTGTTCGCCGCCGCAGGCGATGGAGCCGTCGGCGCGGACCTTGGCTTCGTGGCGCGCGCGCGGGTCGTAGAGCTTTTCGCCGGGCTTGAGCATGCCGAGCTCGACGATGGTGCCGAACGGCACGCGCGGCGCGGCGCGTTTGCCCTTGCTCACAGCAAGCGTTTCAGGGGCGTGCGGCGTGACGCCCTTGATACGCTTCTCGGCCACGCGGACGTAACTCTTGTCGCGCTCGATGCCGATCCAGTGCCGGCCGAGCCGCTTGGCCGCGGCGCCCGTCGTGCCGGTTCCGAAGAACGGGTCGAGCACCACGTCGCCCGGGTTGGTCGATGCCAGCAGAACCCGTTGCAAGAGGCTTTCGGGTTTCTGCGTCGGATGCGCCTTCTTGCCGTTACCGTCCTTGAGGCGCTCCGCGCCCGAGCAGATCGGGAACAGCCAGTCGGAGCGCATCTGCAAGTCCTCGTTCAGCGCCTTCATCGCCTCGTAGTTGAAGGTGTAGCGGGTGTCGGCGCTGCGGCCGGCCCAGATCAGCGTCTCGTGGGCGTTGGTGAAGCGCCGCCCGCGGAAATTCGGCATCGGATTGGTCTTGCGCCAGATGACGTCGTTGAGGATCCAGAGCCCCAGGTCCTGCAGGATCGCGCCGACGCGGAAGATGTTGTGGTAGCTGCCGATCACCCACAGCGCGCCGTCGGGTTTCAGAACGTCGCGGCAGGCCGCCAGCCAGTCGCGCGTGAAGGCGTCGTAGGTGGCGAAATCGGAAAACTTGTCCCAGTCGTTATCGACGCCGTCGACGCGCGTGTTGTTGGGACGCATCAGCTCACCGTCGAGCTGCAGATTGTAGGGTGGATCGGCGAAGACGAGATCGACGCTCTGTTCAGGCAGGCGCCGCAATTCCTCGACACAGTCGCCAACGATGATCCGGTCGACGGCCATATCGGCGCGCCGCGGCTTACGCATACGCATTACACTTCCCCCGATACGCGAGCACTCGGCCCAAACGCGGGCCGCTCGGGATCGACTATCCTGATGCTCTAACACTTCAAGATATAGAGCAAATTTATCCGATTAGGTTGAAACAGGGTGAGTCAACCTAATCGGATTTTGCTCTAGTGTGCCGCGATCAAGGTAAAGGCGGGCTTAACCGGCGCGGACTGCTGCAGACCGCGCGAGCGCGGCCCGGACCGGCTTGTAGGAGTGGCGGTGGAACGGCGTGGCGCCGTGGCGGGCGAGGGCGGCGGCGTGCTGCTTGGTGCCGTAGCCCTTGTTGCGCTCCCATCCATAGGGCGGATAGGCGCGCGCCGCGTCACGCATGATCCGGTCGCGCGAGACCTTGGCGATGATCGAGGCGGCGGCAATGCTCAAAGAGAGCGCGTCACCCTTGACGAGCGGTTCTGCCGGGCAGGGGAGGTCCGGGCACTTGTTGCCGTCGACCAGCGCGCAGGACGGTTTTTCAGGAAGCGCGGCGAGCGCCTCCGCCATCGCCCAGAGCGTCGCCTGCAGAATGTTGTCGCGGTCGATGCGGGCGACGTCGGCAATGCCGACGCCGACAAAGGCGCATGCGAGAATCCGGTCGAACAGCGCCTCGCGCTGCGGCTCTTTCAGTTTCTTGGAATCGTTCAGGCCCGCCGGCGCACTGTCCGGATCGAGGATGACGGCCGCCGCCACCACCGGCCCGGCCCAGGGGCCGCGCCCCGCCTCGTCGATGCCTGCCACATGCCCGCCATGACGGCCCTGCAGCCGTGCCTCGTGGGTCCAGTCCGGACCGCAAGCCGAATCATTTGTGCCCCGCATGAGGCAAAGCATGCCCCGATATGCGGCGCGTGCAAGCCCAAAACCGGTGTGACCCTTCAGAGGAGGGAGAGTTGCTGGCCGACGAGAACCGGTGGCTCGAACAGATCCTTCCGCAGATTGTATTTGCGCGTGTTCAGCCCCAGGCGCTTGGTTGCGAGCTCGAACCGCCGCCCGATCTGCCAGGCATAAGGCCCTTGCCCGCTCATGCGTTTTTTCCAGCGCGAATCGTAATCCTTGCCGCCGCGCATGGAGCGGATCAGCGACATGACCCGCCTGGCGCGGTTCGGCGCATGCTCCAGCAGCCATTCCTGGAACAGATCGCTGATCTCCAGCGGCAGGCGCAGCACCACATAGCCGGCTTCCTGCGCGCCGGCGGCCTTGGCGCGGGTCAGAATCTTCTCGATTTCCGGATCGTTGAGCGCGGGAATGATCGGCGCCACCATCACCGCCGTCGGGATGCCGGCGGCGGAGAGCTCTTCAAGGGCGGCGAGGCGTTTTTCCGGCGTGGCGGCGCGCGGCTCCAGGGTGCGGGCGAGCTTGCGGTCAAGCGTGGTCACGGAAAGGCAGACCTTGGCGAGGCCGCGCTTCGCCATCTCCGCCAGGATATCCTTGTCGCGCAGGACGAGGGCGGACTTGGTGACGATGCCGACGGGATGGTTGGTGCGCTCCAGCACTTCCAGCAGGCGGCGCGTGACGCGATAGCGCCGTTCGGTCGGCTGATAGGGGTCGGTGTTGGTGCCGAGCGCCAGCGTCTTGACCGTGTATTTCGGGTCGGAGAGCTCCTGCTCCAGCAGTTCGGGTGCGTTCACTTTCGCGAACAGCTTGCTTTCGAAATCGAGACCGGGCGAGAGCCCCAGAAAGGCGTGGGTCGGGCGCGCATAGCAATAGACGCAGCCATGCTCGCAGCCGCGATAGGGGTTGATCGACTGATCGAAATTGATATCGGGCGAATTGTTGGTGGTGATGATCGACTTGGCGCGTTCGTCCTGCACGGACGTGGCGAACGCCTCGAGGTCCTCAAGGATGTTCCAGCCGTCGTCGCTCTCGCTGCGGACCTCCGCCTCGAAGCGTCCGGAGCGATTCGACACGGTGCCGCGGCCACGGCGGCGCCCGGCCGGAACGCTTTCCGGTTCGGACGCCACCGTCTGTCGGGCCGGCGGGGTATGAGGGGGCTGCAGGTCCATGAGCGCAGATTACCCGATCGTGAGAACAAATCAAGAACAAAATGATATCACGCACCTTCGGACCACCCGTTTTGCCATGGCGGGTAACTAAGGGGACAGTTTACTTAATTCGAGACTTCATCCGATCAACACAGCCAGCTATCGCCTGAATTAAGTAAACTGTCCCCTTAATTACCTTAATTGTGCTACGCTTCTGAATGGCCAGGCTTGCTCGCGTCGTCATTCCCGGCATTCCGCACCACGTTACCCAGCGCGGAAACCGACGGGAGGCGGTGTTCTTCGAGCCCGCCGATTATCGCGCCTACCTCGAAATGATCGGTGAGGCGGCAAAAAGCGCGAACACTCAGATCATGGCCTACTGTCTGATGCCGAACCACGTCCATCTCATCCTGGTTCCTGCCGATGAAGACGGTCTGAGAGCGACGCTTGCCGACGCCCACCGCCGCTACACGCGCCGCGTCAATGCTCGCAACAAATGGACCGGTCATCTGTGGCAGGGGCGGTTCGGTTCGGTCGCAATGGACGAAAACCATCTTGCCTGCGCGGTGCGCTACGTTTCGCTCAATCCGGTGCGGGCGGGTCTGGTCAGAAAGGCACGGGACTGGGAGTGGTCGAGCGTCCGCGCACACCTCGCCGGGACCGGAGACGGGATCGTCGACGTCCGGCCGGTTCTGGACCGTTTCCCGGACTTTGCCGCGTTGCTGGAAGCGGGAGAAGATGAGGAGGCCGTCAAACGGTTGCGCCAGTCCGAAACAACCGGGCGGCCTCTGGGAAGCGAGAAGTGGCTCGAATCCATGGAACGGCAAACCGGCAGGGCGCTGCTGCCGAAGAAACGGGGTCCACGCCCGAAGACAGGGCAGTCAATTTAGTAAACTGTCACCGTAATTTCTATGATTACTTGTGGCCGAGTTGCCGGATCCATCATGTAAATGTCTTGCAACTCTCGACCTGTTAGTGGTGAAGACATGCTTTCCTCTTCAAATTCTGAAATTTTATAGAAATCGGATCACTAGAAAATCACGGTGCTCTGGGCGATTTCCTCACATAGCTTGGCTTTGAATCTACTGGACCGCACTGGTCCCCCTCGTCTCCGAGTCTTCGAGGAGTTCCATCTTGTTTGAAGTATTCTTGCCAACTTGGCCTTTTTGTTATTTTTAATTTATATATTTTGTTATCACCGAATACGTGAGCTCCCACATGTATTAAATTCCAACAATCTTTGCATTTACCTTCTACATTCTCGAAAATCTTCACATGAATTCCACCACTCGAACCAGTTTTGTACGCTGAAGAATATCGTTTTGGTTTATTGCATGGCCAATCATCACCGACGTCCATGTCCACATCTTCGAATATGGACGCGTCTGCGCCGACAGCAACGAGCCTGTCCATGTGTTTCGTTAGAACCTCCCGTTTAACCAACTCGAAGGCCTGTTCGTGGGTCGTCACGGTGCTTTTCTCCTCGCTGCATGCAGTGAGGAGAAGCAGTGTGGCAAGTGGGAAGATGGGCAATATTTTTGAGTGCATCACTCTCATTCATCTGAGACCTGTACTCTCTCAAACCTCCCGCACACCCGGCTTCCCGTCGGCAACGCCGAGAAACTTGATGGTCTTGTCCGGGAAGATCTGGGACTTGAGGTCTTTCAGCATTTCGTCCTGCCCGCCATAAGGCGCGATGATGTCGGCGACCCAAAGCCGGTCGCCACACTTCCAGTCTTGGGGCCGCAGCTTGGCGTTGCCGGAGGCCAAACGCGCCTCAACGTCCTCATCAACGAAGGCCCAGAGCGCCACGCCGATGGGCCGTGATGCGGGTTTGCCAGTCGCCTCTTCGGCCGTCTTGTCGGTGGCGTAGAACACGCGGAACTGGTTGAGCATGATCGGCGCCATGGCCATCCACTCCAGATCCGACAGGAAGAAGCTCTTGTGACGGGACGACTGGGTCATCAGCCAGGTGACCTCGCCCAGCATCTCCGCAACCGTCTTCTTCTTGCCGCCCAGCGTCGGCTCGGTGAAGGCCGTTTTAGCCCCAAATACTTCATCTCAAGCACTATTGAAGAGGTGACATTCACCGTCAAGACAACTGCGAAACATTAAGAGGACAGTTTGTTTGGATTCCCTCCTTGAACGGTTCCCGCAAACATCGAGCCAAAGGGAATTAAGTAAACTGTCCCCTTAATAGATGTTCCAATACGTGACCTTGCCGCGTGAACCGCAGACATGATAGGTCGCGGCCATGATTTCCGTGGTAATACCGACGCTCAATGCCGAGGCCGGGCTGACGGCGACCTTGAGCGCGCTGGTGCCGGCGGTGGTGCAGGGCCTTGTGCGCGAGGTGATCATCGCCGACGGCGGTTCGGAGGACGGCACTTCCGAGATCGCCGACATTGCCGGTGCGGAGTTCGTCACCTGCGAGAAGGGCCGGGGGCCGCAGCTCGCCGAAGGTGCCGCGCACACTCGCTCGGACTGGCTGCTGTTCCTTCATGCCGACACGGTGCTTCAGCCCGGCTGGGAGCAGGAGGCGGCGGCCTTCATGGAGCGGGTCGATGCGGGCTCGCGGCCGCTGGCGGCGGCGGCGTTCTCCTTCGCGCTCGATGATTTCGGCGCGCGCCCGCGCATTCTCGAAGCGATGGTCGGGCTGCGCTGTGCGCTGTTTCGTTTTCCATACGGCGATCAGGGCCTGCTGATCCCGAAACGGCTCTATTCGTCGCTCGGCGGCTACCGGCCCCTGCCGCTCATGGAAGATGTGGATCTCGTGCGCCGGCTCGGGCGCCGCCGGCTCGTGATGATGCGGACCAAGGCGGTGACCAGTGCGGCGCGTTACAAGCGCGACGGCTACATCACCCGCGTCGCGCGCAATTTCGCCTGCCTGTCTCTCTACTATCTGCGGGTCTCCCCCCGCACGCTCGTCCGCCTGTATGACTGACACGCGCAAGGCCGGTCCGGCATTCCAAAGATGGCTCGTCGTCATGGCCAAGGAGCCGCGCTGCGGCGCCGTCAAGTCGCGGCTGGCAAAAGACATCGGGTCCGTCGCGGCGACGGCCTTTTATCGCAACGCGCTGCGCAACGTCACAGCTCGCCTCGCATCCGATCCGCGCTGGCGCACGCTCCTCGCCGTGACGCCGGACACGTCCGTCCGCGCTGGCGTGTGGCCGCGTGCCTTCGGATATGTGGGCCAGGGCCGGGGCGACCTCGGCATGCGCCTGCAAGCGATCTTCGATGGCCTGCCGCCGGGCCCGGTGGTGTTCATCGGCACGGACATCCCGGAGATCACGGGCCGGCACATCGCGCGCGCCTTTGCCGCGCTTGCACGCAATGATGCGGTGATCGGGCCAGGTGACGATGGCGGCTACTGGCTCATCGGTCTGCGGCGGACGCCGAGAATCCCGAAGATTTTCAACGGCGTGCGCTGGTCGTCGCCGCACACCCTCGACGACACGCTGGCGAACCTCAGGTCCATGCGCGTTGCCACGCTGGATGCGCTCGCTGACGTGGACGACGGCACCGGATATCACCGGATCGGCGAGGCGGCTGCCCGCGTGGTGCAGCCGCGCCGCCTGACGTAACACGGATACCTAGTTTTACAGATCAAGGTGGTAGCTCACCGGGATCCAGATGTAGCCGTCATTGTGCTTCGCCACATGGCCGACCGCGGGGAAGGGCATGTGGTATCCCGCCGACGGGATCTTGTCCGCGGACACCATGTCCAGGATCTTCTTGCGCGCGGTGACTGCCTTGTCGGCGTCCATGTCGAAGGCGCAGTGCCAGTCGGGTTTGGCCAACGACGCGACATAGTGATTGGTCACGTCGCCGAAGATGAGAAAGCCCTTGCCGCCGCTTTCGATGCGGTAGCACAGGTGCCCCGGCGTGTGACCAAAGGACTCCACCGACGTGATGCCGGTGACCACGTCCGCGCCCGGCTTGATGAAGGTTGTTTTCTCTGCGAGCGGCACCAGATTGTCGTGCACCGCCTTGGCGCGGCGGGCCATGTTCTTGTCGCTGCTCTCCAGATGTTCCTTCTTGGACCAGAAATTGTACTCCACGTCGCCGGTCACGTAGCGCGCGTTGGGATAGACTGCCTTGCCGTTCTCCATCAGGCCGCTGACATGGTCGGGGTGGCAATGGGTGACGACGATGACGTCGATCTGCTCCGGCTTGAAGCCGGCGGCGGCCAGCGCCGCGGCGGCCTTGCCCGCGCCGCGCTCGCGCGCTTCCTCGCCGTAGCCTGTATCGAACATCACGACTTCCTTGCCGGTGTTGACGATGACGGGGGTGAAGGAAATCGCCATCTTGTCCGGCGGAAGGTTGTGACTGGCGAGGTGGGCCTTCACTTCTTCCGGTGATTTGTTCTTGCCGAAGATCGGATGCACCTTGGGGACGTTGACGGCGCCGTCGTTGATCGTCGTCACCTCGAATTCACCGAGTTTGAACCGATTGTGCGTCGGTTTCGACGGTCCCATCATCGGCACCTGCGCCGAGGCTGGGGTCGGAAACCGCACCGACATGGACGCGAACGCGGCCGTGCCGGCGGCGCCCGCCAGCAGCGTGCGGCGTGAAATGTAAGTGGACTTTTCAGACATGAGCGTGACTCCCTTGCTATGCCTTTCGGGGGGCATTTGCTGGCCGGGAGTATAGGCGCAACGGGGCGGCGCTTGAACGCCGGCAGGCGCATATCACTTTCGAACGCCGGTCAAAATATCGCGATGAGAATGGTCCGCCGAACCGATGCCGCATGGTCAGGAGGGTGGGCGTCAGCCCGTGCGTACGACGTCCTCCGGCTCCAGCAATCGCGGCATGATCTCCACGAAATTGCACGGCCGGTGCCGGATATCGAGCTGATATTTGAGAATACCCTCCCAGGCGTCCTTGCAGGCGCCGGGTGAGCCCGGTACGCAGAAGATGTACGTCCCGTTGGCGACGCCGCCGCAGGCCCGTGACTGGATCGTGGACGTGCCGACCTTTTCATAGCTCTGCATGTGAAAGATGGCCGAGAACCCGTCGATCTCTTTCTCGAACAGCGGGGTCACAGCTTCCGGCGTCACGTCGCGGCCGGTGAAACCGGTCCCGCCGGTGGTGATCACAACGTCCACATCGGGATTGTCGATCCAGCCCTTGACCTGGCGTTGGATGATCGGCACGTCGTCCGTGACGATCGTGCGCTCGGCGAGCGTGTGTCCTGCCTCCGTCAGCAGGCGCTCAAGGGTCGCACCGGACTTGTCTTCCTTCGTCGTCCGCGTGTCCGAAACGGTCAGGACGGCGATGCTGACGGGAATGAAGGTACGGCTCTCGTCAATCCGGGACATGACGTTTTCCTCACATGTTCTGACAAAATTCTAGCTCAGATCGAAGCCTTTGTTGCGGATGAACGACCCGAAGTCAGCGCGCTCCGGCACGGCATATTGCCGCGCCTTGTCGTCCGACCAGCCATACTCCTCGACTTCGCCGAAGCGGTTGGCGCCGCGCTGACGGGAAAAGGGCTGGGCTTCCGCGCGGCGGCGGTCATAGGCCCGGACTTGATCCGATATGCCTGCTTCAGAGAACCGGTCGGTGTGCACCGTCGCGGCAAGCGGCAGACGCATGCTGATATGGCCCTCCTGCGCCGGCCAGCCGAGCGCGAGCGCGGCAACGGGAAAGACATGTGCCGGCATCTCCAGAAGCGCACTAACCTTTTCCGCTTCGTTGCGAATGGCGCTGACCGGGCAGCATCCGAGGCCGATCGACTCCGCCGCCGTCATGAATGTGGCAAGGGCGATACCGGCATCGACCGAAGCGTTGAAGAAGGTGTCGATATGGTCGTTAGCGAACGGGATATCGTGCCATTCGCTGAGCTGGCGCTGGCGCCGGTTGTTGGCGCAGAACACCAGGAAAGCCGGTGCCGTCTCCATCCAGGTGTTGCCGGGAATGATTTCCATCAGTTTCGCGCGCTGATCCGCGTCCTCGATGATCACGATGTCGCGTTGTTGCAGATCGCTCTTCGAGGCCGAGCAGAGCGCAAGCGCGCACAAGGCGCGCACGAGATCGGCGTCAACCGGGTCGGGCTTGAAGTGACGGTGCGACCGGCGCGCCGCGAGCTTTGCCGGAAAGTCAGATTGTTGCAGGGCGTCGGGTGTGTCCGGGACATCATCCCCGAACCGGAATTTGAGCACCTCTTCGATCTTCGTCATCAGGTTTCATCCGTCTTTTCGAGTGCTGTTTTCAGTGTCAGCAGGTCACGCCACGCCTGGCGTTTCGCGGCCGGATTCCGCAACAGATAGGCCGGGTGCAGCATGGGCAGCGCCTTGCGCGCCTTGCCGCCGATCTCGCAGTCGCGCCATTTGCCGCGCAGGCGCATGATCCCTTCTTTCGTACCGAGCAGGTTTTGCGACGCCGGTCCGCCGATCAGCACAAGATAATCAGGGTCGAGCAGTTCCACCTGTCTTTCGAGAAACGGAATGCACGCCTGCACTTCCTGGAGTGTCGGGGTCCGGTTTCCCGGCGGGCGCCAATAGACGATGTTGGTGACGTAGGCGTCGTCCTCGGTCAGCGAAATGGCCGTGAGCATCTTGTCGAGGAGCTTGCCCGCGCGCCCCACGAAGGGCAGCCCCTGCAGATCCTCGTCGCGGCCCGGTCCCTCGCCGATGAACATGACCCGCGCCTCGTCGCTGCCGCGCTTGAAACATGTGTTCTTCGCGGTTGCTTTAAGCGGGCAGCCTTCGAAGCCGGACAGAGCCTTTTCCAGTTCTTCAAGCGTGTTGGCGCCCCGCGCCCGCTCACGGGCATCCATAACCGCCTCATCCGGCGCGAGACTGGCGAACTCTCGCCTTGGTCCCGCCGGCGGAGAAGATTGTCGCGCTTCAGTCGGGGGCGGTGCGGGCTCCGGTTTCGCCCGGGCCGCCGCGGCTTCGGCGAAACGGTCGATACCCGCGTCGCCGATGGCCTCATCCACGCCCATGGCGCGGTACCAATCGAGCAGGGCGGCTGCCGAAGATGCTTTTGAGAGGGTCATTGTCCGGATACCGGGAACGAAGCCTATGCGTATTTGACTACCATATGGCGCGGCATTGCGCGAGCGGGGCGGTGCCGAACACCGATTGACGGCGGGTGGGCAGGCGCACTATCCAGCACATGAACAAATCGAGGTCTGGAAAATGTCCGAAGCTGAAAACGCCATTCCCGAACGTGAGTCCATGGAGTTCGATGTCGTCATCGTCGGCGGCGGTCCTGCAGGTCTCGCGGCCGCCATTCGGCTCAAGCAATTGGCGGAAGAGAACGGCGCGGACCTCTCGGTGGTGGTTCTGGAAAAGGGCTCGGAAATCGGCGCGCATATTCTCTCAGGCGCAGTCATCGATCCGGTTGGCCTGGACACGCTGATCCCCGACTGGCGCGAGAAGGATGCCCCGGTCAAAACCGAAGTCACGAGCGATCACTTTCTGTATCTGACAGAAAAGAAGGCCGTGCGGTTGCCGAATTTCCTGATGCCGCCGCTCATGAACAACCACGGCAACTACGTCACAAGCCTCGGTAACCTCTGCCGCTGGCTCGCCGAGCAGGCCGAGGCGCTCGGTGTCGAGGTCTATCCGGGCTTCGCAGCAAGCGAAGTGCTTTACGACGATAATGGCGCGGTGCGCGGCGTGGCTACCGGAGACATGGGGGTTGCGCGCGACGGTGGGCACAAAGACACCTACATGCGCGGCATGGAACTCGTCGGCAAGTATGTGCTGTTTGGTGAGGGTGCGCGCGGTTCACTCTCGAAACAGCTGATCGCCAGATTTGCGCTCGACGAGGAAAGCGATCCCCAGAAGTACGGCATCGGCCTGAAAGAGCTGTGGGAGGTCGCGCCGGACAAGCACAAGCCGGGGCTCGTGCAGCACACCATGGGCTGGCCGCTGGACGACGAGACCGGTGGCGGGTCGTTCCTCTATCATTTCGACGACAATCTGGTCGCTGTCGGTTTCGTGGTGCACCTGAACTACACGAACCCTTATCTCGGACCCTTTGAGGAGTTCCAGCGCTTCAAGACCCACCCGAGCATCCGCACCACGTTCGAGGGCGGCAAGCGGGTCGCGTATGGCGCGCGGGCCCTGACGGAAGGCGGTTTTCAGTCCGTTCCCAAGCTCGCCTTTCCGGGCGGTGCACTCATGGGATGCGGCGCCGGGTTCATGAACGTGCCCCGCATCAAGGGCTCTCACAATGCGATGCTGACCGGAATTCTGGCGGCCGAAGCCGCCTTTGCCGCGATTCGCGAGGGGCGTTCGGCCGATACGCTCACCGCCTACGAGGATGCCTATCAATCGAGTGCAGTGGCGCAGGATCTGAAACGTGTCCGAAACGTCAAGCCGGTCTGGTCGCGTCTGGGAACGCGTCTCGGAGTGATGCTCGGCGGAATCGACATGTGGCTCAACACGCTGATGCCGTTCCTGTCGCATACGATGAGCCACGGCAAACCGGACCACGCGACACTCAAGCCAGCCGCGGAGTGCAATCCGATTGAATATCCGAAACCCGACGGTGTCCTGACATTCGACAAGCTGTCGTCGGTGTTCCTGTCGGCGACGAACCATGAAGAGGACCAGCCGGTACATCTCCATGTGGCCGACATGCACCTGCAGAAGGCACGTGAACTGGAGGTCTTCGACGGTCCGTCCAACCGCTACTGCCCGGCGGGCGTCTACGAATGGCTCGACGATGATGCAGGCGGCAAGCGCTTGCAGATCAACGCGCAGAACTGCGTGCACTGCAAGACCTGCGACATCAAGGATCCGGAGATGAACATCACCTGGGTTACGCCTGAAGGCGGCGGTGGCCCGAACTATCCGAACATGTGAGGTGAGGGGCGGCGCATGTTCTCACTGCAGGAACTGGAGGAGGCCGTCGCGGTCGTGCACGGCGCCATGCCGCCGACGCCACAATACAGTTGGCCGCTGCTGTGTGAGCGCCTCGGGAGCGAGGTGTGGGTCAAGCATGAAAACCAGACGCCGATCGGCGCGTTTAAATTGCGCGGCGGTCTCGTGTTTCTCAAGAACCTGCAGGAGAGCGGCGAGGAGATAACCGGTGTCATCACGGCGACGCGCGGCAACCATGGTCAGTCCATTGCGCTCGCCGGGCGCAGGCACGGCGTCCCGGTGACCGTGTACGTACCGCGCGGCAACAGTGTGGAGAAGAACAGGGCCATGCGCGCCTTCGGCGCGGAGCTTATCGAACATGGCGCCGATTTCGACGAGGCGCGTGTGGAATCAGACCGGGTCGCGGCAGAGAAGGGACTGACGTTCGTGCCGTCATTTCACCGTTGGCTGGTTCTTGGCGTTGCAACCTACGCATACGAGTTCTTTCAGGCTGTCGGCGATCTGGATGAGGTTTACGTGCCGGTGGGTATGGGGTCTGGCATCTGCGGCCTTATCTCGGCACGCGATGCGCTCGGGCTGAGCACGAAGATCGTTGGCGTTGTCGCTGAGAACGCGCCGGCTTACGCCTTGTCGTTCGACGCGGGTGAGGTGCGTGAGACCAATTCGGCGATGACGTTTGCCGATGGTGTCGCCTGTCGCGTTCCCGCTCAGGAGGCACTGGACGTCATACGCCGCGGCGCCGAGCGGATTGTCAGGGTTTCCGAAGACGAGATCGCCGCCGCGATGCGTGCCTACTACAGCGACACGCACAATCTGGCCGAGGGCGCGGGGGCGGCGCCACTGGCTGCGGCGCTGAAAGAACGCGATGCGAGGGGCCCGCGGAAAACCGGCCTGATCCTGACGGGTGGCAACATCGATATGCCGATGTTTCACACCGTGCTGGGCGGCGGCACACCAAGCCTGCCGAAGGTCGCATAGTTTAGGGTTCTGAATTCACGGAATAATCATGACGCGTGCGTGATTATCGGCGTTTGGGCCTTGCAGCGCCATGCAAATAGCGTAATTCTTGCCACAATGCGTCAGCGTTGCGCCAGCGCGTTGGAGACAGGACGCCCGCGCGACAACCGAACATTTTCGAAGGGAAATCCATGTTGCGCAAAGCCATCTGGGCTACTTCACTTGCTGCCTTGATTACGTTCGCAGCCGCGCCGGTCGCCGATGTCGCGTGGGTCGAGGAGCGTGAGGTTCAGCCGCGCTCGCTGCTTGGCAGCTATCTCGCGGGCCGCCTCGCAAGGTCCGTGCGGGACAATGATAGAGCCGCGCAATTCTACGAAAATGTGCTCAACAAGGACCCCGAAAACGAGTTCATCCTCGAGCGGACATTCCGTCTCGAGGCGGCAAGCGGGAACTGGTCCCGGGCGGTGCGGCTTGCGGAGGACGTGATCACCGGCGAGCCGTCCCATCAGCTCGCGCGGTTTGTTTTGGCGGCCGAGGAATTCAAGAAAAAGAACTATCAAGGCTCAAAAGCGCATTTCATGGCCGCGAGCAAAGGCGCCTTGCCGGAACTGACGGCAAAACTGTCGCTTGCTTGGACGCACCTCGCCGAAGGCAAACCCGACAAGGCGCTCGGTGAAGTCGCAAAAATGAAGAAGGCGGACTGGTCGCTGTTCTATCAGCAGTACCACAAGGGGCTGATTGCCGATGTGGCCGGCCGGTCGAAGACGGCGCGCACGGCCCTGTCGCGCGCCTTCACCAGCCGCCCGCGCACCCTTCGCATCGCCGAAGCATATGCCCGCCATGCCGCGCATAACGGCAACAACAAGCTGGCGAAACAGATCATCAGAAAGCACATCGGCAAGTCGACCGGTCACCCGATCGCGGTGTCGCTGCTTGAGAAACTCAATGCGGGAGAAAAGCCCGCCCGGCTGATTACGAATTCACAGCACGGTCTGGCGGAAGTGTTCTACGCGATCGGCGACGCGCTGACCGGCGAAGACAGCACCGATGTCGGCCTCATCTATCTGCGCATCGCTCTGCAACTCAAGCCGGATTTCCCGCTCGCTTTTCTCGCCGTGGGCGAGACCTATGATCGCATCGATCAATTCGCGCCCGCGATCGAGGCATATGACAAGGTCCAGAAATCCTCGCCGATCTGGAAGAACGTCAAAATCCGCAAAGCCTACGCCTTGAATTCGATGGAAGACGTCGATGGCGCCAGGGCCTTGTTGGTCAGCCTCACCGACAATTCCGCCGATGATGTTCGCATTTACGACGCGCTTGGAAGCATTCTGCGGTCGCGTCAGAAATATGCGGAAGCGGAGAAGTTCTACGGCAAGGCCATCGCGCTGGTGAAGAAGCCGGAGAAGCGGCACTGGAGCCTGTTCTATGCGCGTGGCGTGTGCCGGGAGCAGCAGAAGAACTGGAAGGATGCCGAGGTCGACCTTGAAATGGCGCTGAAGCTCAATCCGGATCAGCCCCTCGTGCTGAATTATCTCGGCTATTCCTGGGTTGACCAGGGTGTAAATCTCAAGCGGGCGATGAACCTCATCCGCAAGGCGGTCAAACTGAAGCCCGATGACGGTTACTTCGTGGACAGCCTCGGTTGGGCCTATTATCGCCAGGGACAGTTCAAGCAGGCCGTGAAACACCTTGAAAGGGCCGTCGAACTGCGTCCGGAAGACCCGGTGATCAACGACCATCTGGGCGATGCATATTGGCGTGTCGGCCGTGTTCTGGAGGCCAAGTATCAATGGTCCCAATCGCTGACGCTGGAGCCCGAGCCGGAAGATGAGCGCAAGATCAAGAAGAAGCTTGCCGAAGGTCTCAAGGATGGCGACGAGACACGGGCCATGGCCGATACGGCTGAAACGGCGCCATCCGGTTCGCGAAACTGAACCGGTTGCCTTGGCCGTCTGTCTCGCATGGGGATGCTGAAAGAGACGGCTCCGGCCAAGGTCAATCTGACACTCAAGGTTCTGGGGCGCCGCCCGGACGGCTTCCACGAGATCGTGAGCCTGGCGGCGTTCGCCCGTTTCGGAGATCACTTGCAATTCGAACCGGGAGAAGCTCTCACGCTTGCGAGCGAGGGACCGTTCGCGCGCCAGCTTTCTGAGAACAATCTGGTTCTGCAGGCGGCACGTCTGCTGGAGCAGCGGTGTCCCGGCATTCGCACCGGAAGTTTCGAGCTTGAGAAGCGCTTGCCGGTGGCTGCGGGTCTCGGCGGCGGCTCTGCTGACGCGGCGGCGGCTCTGCGTTTGCTGCAGCGTGTCAACGAGGCCCGTGTTTCGTTCGAAGATCTCCACGCCGTGGCGGCACAGTTGGGGTCGGACGTGCCCGTCTGTCTCAAATCCCGGGCAGCCGTCATGCGCGGGCGGGGAGAGGACACCTCACCGGTCCCGTCTTTGCCGAAGCTCCCTGCGGTTCTGGTCAATCCCGGCGTTGGGCTTGGAGCCGGCGAGGTCTACGCAGCCCTGGGAGCCGCATCGTTTTCGGGCGGTGCCGAAACATCGGCTGGAACGGAGGCATGCCCGGATACGCTCAAGGGGCTGGTCGAGCAGATCCGCTCGGTTGGCAATGATCTCGCGGCGCCCGCAGAGAAACTTGCTCCTGTCATCCGCGAAGTGCGGAACGCGCTCGATGAAACGGACGATTGTCTCGTGGCGGAGATGAGCGGCAGCGGAACCACCTGCTTCGGACTGTACCGTTCATCCGAGAGTGCCGATGCGGGCGCGCGGACGCTTGCCGAGAGGCGACCGGACTGGTGGGTCGTTTCAACTGAATTAGATTGATAATTCAGAGACTTAGTGAAGCCGGTCGATGCTGAACGCGACCGCGTCGAGCAGCGCCGCCTTGTAATTCGTCTCGGGAAAGATCGCCAGGGCGTCCTGCGCGATGGACCCGTAGTGTCGGGCGCGCTCGACCGTGTCCTGGATCGCACCGTGTTCCGCCACCAGGGCGATTGCCTCCTCGAGGTCTCCGTCGCGAATGTCACCGTCCTGAAGCGTGCGGCGCCAGAACTTGCGGTTCGCATCGTTTCCGCGCCGGTATGAGAGGACGACCGGGAGCGTGATTTTTCCCTCGCGGAAATCGTCGCCGACGGATTTTCCGAGCTTCGCCTGATCGCCGGAATAGTCGAGCACGTCGTCGACGAGCTGGAACGCAATACCCAGATTTCGGCCGAACGAGAGCAGTGCGGCCTGTTCCGCCTTCGGGCGTTCGGCGAGGACGGCGCCGACTTCGGCCGCCGCGGAAAACAGCGCCGCAGTCTTGGCGCTGATGACTGCGAGATACTCATCCTCGGTGGTTTCGGTGTCCTTCGAGGCGACCAGCTGCATCACTTCGCCCTCGGCGATCACGGCCGCCGCGTCGGAGAGAATGCGCAGGGCCTCGAGCGAACCGACCTGAACCATCATCTTGAAGGCCTGCCCGAGAAGGAAGTCGCCGACCAGTACGCTTGCCTCGTTGCCCCACAGGATGCGGGCGGACTTCTTCCCCCGCCGCATGTCGCTCTCGTCGACCACGTCGTCGTGGAGCAGGGTGGCGGTATGCATGAACTCGACGCTTGCTGCGAGCCGCACATGCTCTTCGCCCTCGTAGCCGCACATGCGCGACGTGGCGATGGTCAACATCGGGCGCAGCCGCTTGCCTCCCGAGTCGATGAGGTGCCGGGCGAGCTCGGGAATGAGATCGACATCGGACCGCGCCTTGTCGATGATGATGCGGTTCACCGCGCCCATATCGTCGTTCACGAGATCGAACAACAGCTGCAGGCTGGCTTTCGGTTCACGCGCACCGGTGAGCGGTACAACAATTCCCAAGACGTGTTCCCCCTTGGTGAGGCTGAGTGGGATCGCTATATTCGGTTTGGCGGTGATTGCGGTCAAGA
>JANQLP010000042.1 GCA_028280515.1 Hyphomicrobiales bacterium | reverse complement strand
ATGGCGATCAGGGCTGACGAGTCGATGACGATCACGCGCGATGGCCCCACGCCTCGTCAAGGATTTCCTTCGGAGAACGGCTGTCCTTGAGCGGGCGTGACGTGACGCGGCGGACAATCTCGCGGACACGTTCAAGATCGATATCCTTGCGTTGGCGAGCTTCTGGAACGTCCACCCCGGCAATGCGGGCATGCGCTTCGACGGCATCGCGGATAACCTCTTCGGCGGTTTTTCCGGTCTGCGCCGCAACAAGCTTCGCAAGGCGCTCGATCTCAGGAGACAACATCGTCATGGAAGAAGAGTACCGGAATTCCTGATTATTATCAACGGCTTTTACTGGCGGGGTAAGCCCCATTATTGCACGGGCCTTTCGCCGGAAATCCACCCTTTTGCGTCCCGCTTTTGGGGCGTCGGGCCGAACAGGACGCAGGAGTGGCCGCCCCGTTGCGCGGCGTTGTAGGTGAAGCCGACGCAGTTCCTGATCGGCTGGCACTTGCGGGCGCACTCATTGATGTTCTTCACGGTCCATGACAGGCGGTTCGAGCCGAGCGTCGTTCCGCCCACCAGCATCGTATCGCAACTTAGGTCGAAGCCGGTCACCTTGACCGGTCCGGTCGGGCAATGCGTGACGCCATCGGCGTCAGCCGGCGCGGCCGGAGCCGCCCGCGCGACAGGCCGGAGCGTTGCGGATTGGGCCGGGCTTTCGGCCGCGGTGAGCTTGAAGCCTGACGGAAGCCCGGAACGCTTCCTGCCGGCCGTAAATCCGGAATGGTCATAGAAGGTGACGGGAGCCTTGTACCGGTTGCAGGTACGCGGGCCGGCCGGACGCTCATCCCGGAACCAGGCGAAGGCATCGCATCTGGGTTCGATGCAGGAGAGCGCGCAGTCATAGACGGTCTCGGTCTGGGCCTTTCCAATCGGCGTGCCATTGACGCTGGTGTATTCAAGCAACTCATAGCCCGTGCCCGCGACCTGCCGGGCGTTCCATTCGCGCTCGCGCCGCGCCCGTGCCGCGGCACCTGCCGCCCCTTCGCGGTCGAGCCGCCTGGCCTCTTCCTCCCGCTCGCGCATCTCCCGGTCGTGCGCGGCCTTCATCGCTTCGATGGTCTTTTGCAGGATGCGCCGCTCCTCCTCGGCGCGCCGCTCCTCTTCGGTCCTGGGCCGAAGGGCCGGCTTGACCGGCTTCGGCTGTGCCTGCCCGGCTGGCTTCGGTGGGGCTGGCGGAGCGGCTTCAGGACCCGGCTGCGCCTTTTCCTGCCTGCCCGGTGTTTGTGGGGCTGGCGCGACTTGAGGAGTGGACGGCGGCGCGTCCTGCCTCTCCGGCGTCTGCGGAACTGGCGCGCCGCCTTGCGGGCTGGGCGGAAGGCGCGCCTGCGGACCGGGACCCCGGCGGGGCTCTGCCGGGGGACCGGACGCTGACGGCTGGGCGGGTTTCCGGGATTCGATTCCCGGATTCAGCATCACGGCATAGAGGCCCAGCACCACCGTCGCGCCGGTGACAATCGAGATGGCCAGTCTTCGCGGCTGAGCGCTGTTGCGATAGGAAGGTGGACGAAGGTCCGGGACAGCACCTCGTGCCTCTGTTTCATCCTGCTCCGCCTCTTCCCGGCCGGGCTGCGTGCCGGAGGCAGCCGGTTCAGGCTCAGGACCCTTGCCGGCGCGGTCGGGCTCGGTGCGGGACTCTTCCGCCGGCGAGCTTCCAGACTCTGCCGAACTGTCTGGCGCTGCTTTCCGGGTTTTGCCTTTCGCGGCGTCTTCGGGCCGGGAAACGTCACCGCTCGTTTCCCGCACATCAGGAGGCGATTCCTCTGATTTTTCGGACTTTTCCGAGCCGTCGGGAGCCGATTTCCGAACTTTTCCGGTCTCCCCGGTGCCGGACTCCTCGGCAGGCTCGCCTTGCGTGGAGGTGGCGGCACCTTTACGGCGATGCGGAACCGGAGCGGACTTGCCGGGCCGGGCGCGCGCGGCTTCCTCGGTCTTGCGGGCACGGGTTTTGCCGAGCGCTTCGGCCAGTTCCAGCCGGGCCAGTTCCCAGGCCGGATTGTCGCCGAAAAGCTCCCGTTCCAGATCGACCAGGCTGTCGGGAAAATGCCTGTCGGCGATCCAGTTGCGCAGCGTCCGTTGCGTGATGCCGAGCAGTTCACATATCGCGTCGGGCTTCCATTTCCGCCCCGCCAGGGCGGACGGATTGATATTCGGACGGGTGCCAAACTCAAACAGATGCCAATAGACCAGATCGCCGAAGCTCCAGTCGGCGCGATTGGGCGGAAGCTTCTTGTGAATCCGGGGCACTTTTCCGAACTTTCACGGCATTTCCGGCGTGATTTCCGGAGTTGGCGACGACATTTCGTAAAATCTGGCGTGTCGTGGCATCGGTTAAACCGATGAGGGCAGCCATGTCCAGAACACAACGCGACGCCAATAGTCTTCGTAACAGCGGGTCCCACGCCTTCCCCGATATTCCGCAGAAGCCGGAAAGCGTGCCGCGCGGAACGGCGAATGATTGCTTCGAGGCGATGCGCCGCCATCACGAGCGTCAGCGGCAAGGGGTCTCCGCCTGCTCGATCCCGGCCGAGCCGGTCTCACCTGTGCCGAATGCGGATGGAGCCGGAAGGAAAAACCAAGCCGGGGACATCATCTACGGGGCGGACGCCATCGCCCGGTTCGTCTTCGCCGATTATGGGGAGTTCGGCGCGAGGAAAGCCCGGCGGCGGGTTTATCACCTGTGGAACCATTACCGGGATCGAAGGGAGCCGGCCGGGTTCCTGAAGCTCAACGGAGCCCTGTGCCTCTCCAGGAGCCAGTGGCGGAGGTTTCATGGCCTCGATTAAACGGGTCCAGGCTCCGGTCTGAATCTGGACACCCGTTGGGCTAATACCAGCCGCTGCGGTAGCGGACGAGCCGAGCATCATCTTGGCGGAGACCTGTTTCCCGTTTGACGGCTTTTCTTTTTTGTGGGCGTCGTCGACCTGCTCGTTTTACTTCTTTTTTGATCCACGTTGCAGCCTCTTGGACCAGTGCCGCGGCGCCAACGAACACCGACGTTGTTAGCATGATCGCACCGGCGAGTTCCCAGTGTGTCGCGGTATCAATGAGTTCACTAAAGCTATGGAACTTATGTGATCCGTGAACGAGGGCCGCTATCGCGAGCGTCGTATGCATCAGGTGGAACGGCCACATCGAGACCTCCTCCGTCATTTGCCCTCATTTTCTGGGACACTTGGCTTCAGGTGTCGAGCGCGTCGTTTCCGATGGGCCGAACAACTCCTGTCCGACAGTCCGGCCGGCTTGCCAGGATCAGGCTGTGTGAACTGATCGCCCCCGCTGCCGATATCGCCCGAAGGTGAGCGACATCGCCGTCAAGCCCGGTTCGGCCGGTCGTGCCATTTTCCCGGTTCGCGGTGTTTTGACATGTCGCCAATTCTCCATTAATTTTTGGAGTTGTTCGGATCTGATTAATTAGTAACATTCGATGGATTGGCAGGTTTGGCTGTGCGAGCCGTCCCCTACCACACCGATCCAGGAAATCCGGAGAAGTCGAAGCCGGATTGGGATGAGTACTATAACAGCAATCTTCGTATAATCAGGCGAATGGTGCCTGATCTCGATGATACGCTTCTTCAGTTGGCGTGTAACATAGACCTCGATCTGGCTTTTATAGACCACAAATTTAAAAATCTACGTGGTAGCGCGCGACCAGTTCATGAGCAAATGAAGAGTTTAGTGGCCCCTTTTCAAATTCCCTCCTACGATGACTTCCGGGCGATAACGGAAGGAAGGGCGATTTCGTTACTTAGTGTTTGCCGACTAAGGCATTGCATGGAAGTCGTTCGACGAGATAGCAACCAGTATCTGAAATCGTGCTTGTTAGGGTCGAATGGTGAATTGCCGGTAAGATCAGGAAAAGTGATAACATCATTGAATGTATTCGACTATACGCGGTATAGAAGAATAAAGCAGAACCTGAATATCAAAAAAGGAGAGCTGACGGCGCACGCCAGCAAAAGAACTGGTCGCAATCTGAATGTGGAGTTGTTTGAAGGCGCACTTGAGGGCGGATACTCCGCAGGGAAAGGTGGAAATTCAAAAGGATACTTCCGTATTACAGATTTCATGGCAGAAATCGTGTATGATTTCTTACGAGAAAAATCTGGTCTGGCCGGATACCAGTTAGAGCCACGGGATCATTTTCTTCCGAGAAATCCAACGTATGGCAAAGGCAATGGAAAATGGTGCCGTTCGTTGGTTAGAGATCACGGAAACTTCTGGGAAGCTAAGCGGGGCCGCTCGTCATAGAATCAAACAACCTCTGCCAGTGCTTCGACACCGGGGCAGGCTGACGCGGCGGCGCAAAGCCAAACCCCTCAAGAACCGAAAGTATCTTCTCTCTCTTCTTGGGCCCGATTGACGGAATTGAGGACAAGCAGCGGGTTCGAACAAGATCACTTAATTCGTGATAGCCGAGCAGCTCTAAAAGAACAGCCGAGCGATAACCAATATGAGGTTTCAAGACTTCCAGCACGCCAAAAGTTCTGGTCATTCCAAAAACAACAGGGGACGGCCCCGAAGTAACAATGCTCACGCCAATGCTGTACTCTTCAGGTTCTTCAGGTTTCTTCTTGTTCATAAAGATGTCAGTAGCGGATTCCGGCAATTTATAACAAATTTGGCGCCTGGATACAAGTATCGGTAGTGCAGGAAGGTGTAATGGCAGAATATACTGATCTGGATGGAACTTGATCGGACGATAGACGTGCTTCGAGGGCATCGCGAATCGCTCCTTCCGAACGATCCATCCAAGCCATAAGTGAAGGAGCGCTATCAAGCTAGAGGAAAACTAGCCACAGAATATTGCGTAGCGCTTGATGCATCAGTCACGCCGACAATGAAGGTTTCGTCGCGCAAGCGCCGAGTGTTTCGCCCATCCGCATGAGGGACGAGTGGGGCGCTTAGGTGCGTGGGTCGATGCAGCGAGTCGCTGTGATCGTTTAGCCCGCGCCTTCGCCATGGCCTGCCTTTGCTGGGCGCGGATCGAGGCGCGAAGGGAAGCAAGGGCGTCGTCCCGCTCCTGCCGGAGGGCGGCGAGCGCCACGGCCTGGTCCCCGCGCCGGCACAGGGCGAGCGCCGCCATGCGGGAGCCGTAATGCATGAGAAGCTGCGTC
>JANQLP010000210.1 GCA_028280515.1 Hyphomicrobiales bacterium | reverse complement strand
CCTCGACCTGGGCGCGTCCGACCTGCAGGAGCTGTACGATGCGGGAATTCTGGTTGCCGACACACGGGTGAAGCCTCAGCAGGACGGCTGAACGGCCTTTCTGCGCACCGGGAGGCGGGCAACGTTGACCTGCGCGTCAGGGGGTGTGCGGCGGAATGGGCGCACAGGCAGTCATCGCAACAATGCGGCGCGATTGTCACGGATGTAGTCAGCGGATCTGAGCGCCAGGCTCGTCAACGTGGCCGTCGGATTGACGGCGGCGGAAGTTGGAAAGAGGCTCGCTCCGGCAAGAAAGAGATTGTCCACCTGGTGGGTCTGGCCGTAGGAGTTCGTCACGGATCGGTCGGGATTATCACCCATCGCCGTGCCCCCGAGCAGGTGTTGCGGGTTCATGCGGCTCACCCAGACGTCGGAGGTGCCGGCGGCGCGGAATATCTTCAGCCCCTCGTCCTTCGCCAGCTTCAGACGGGCAGCGTTCTCCTTCGGAATATTGTTGACGACTTTGGCCGTCGGCAGCCCGAAGGCATCGGTTGTCTTCGCATCGAGCTCGATCCGGTTCTCGAAAACCGGCGTCTCTTCGCAAAGCACGGTCATACTGCCGAAGTGCTGACTGGCCGTGCGGAGGTAGTCGTCAAGCGCCTGCCCGTAGACGTTCGGGCGGGCAAGGGCCCATCCGAGCAGGTCGTTGGGCTTGGCCGCCTGACCGCCCTGAAATGAGCGGCTGCCGAAAGCGCCCGGTTTCGGCACCTTCTCGTCGTAGCCCTCCTGCGAGAGAATGTTCGCGCCCAGAATGCCGAGATAGGGGTATGTCGGCTCATCGAACAGTCCGTAGATCGTGACGAACGGGTGCGACATGAATTGGCGGCCGACCATGCCGCTGCCGTTCGCCAGCCCGTCGGGGTGGGCGCCGTTTGCCGAGAGGAGCAACAGGCGGCTGTTCCATATGGTATGGCAGGCCACGACCACGATATCTGCCGGCTGGGCATGCAGGCTGCCGCCGCTGTCACGATACTCGACCCCCGTGGCCCGGCGGCCCGACGCATCGGTCGTCACCTTGGTCACGTAGGCATTGTGCTTCAGCCGCGCGCCGGCGCGAAGAGCCTTCGGCCATTGCAGCACGAGGGGGTTGGCAAGAGCGCCGATGGGGCATCCGGCATCGCACCAGCCGTCCAGGATGCACGCCTGCCTGCGCTGATAGGTTTGGCTGTTGATCGCCACCGGGTTCGGTGAACTGCGCATCTCCAGCGCGTCGAACCCTTTCCTGATGGCGCGCGACTGCGGCAGTTCCGGCAGCGCCGGCATCGGGTAGGCTTCCGCTTCCGGTGACCAGGGGTCCTTTGCGAGGTCGCCCGAAACCCCGACATAGACCTGCGCGCGGTCGTAGTAAGGGCGCAGATCGGCATACTCGATCGGCCAGTCCAGTCCTTTTCCGAACAGCGTCTGCGTTTTGAAGTCGCTCTCGTGAAACCGGTACCAGTTCGCATACCAGTGAAGCGCGGCGCCGCCCGTGCCCCAACCCATGCCGAAGTTCGTCGCGCTGACGAGGTCGCCGTCCTCGACAACGGGCGGACCGCCCCATCTGATGCGGCGCGACCATATCTGCGAGCTGATCATGTCATCGAGTCTGCGCTCGGGACCGGCTTCCAGGGTCAGCACGGAAAACCCGGACCCGGCGAGTTCGGCGGCGATCGTGCTGCCCGCGAAGCCTGATCCGACGACCAACACCTCAACCGGATCATCAACTTCTGCTCGCATTCCGTGGCGCCTCTATCTCGGGTCTACCAGGGGCGGTCTGGCCGAATATGTTGCAGGTAGGGGATGTCCAGATCGCGGAAACCTCTCATCGTTCCATAGACCACGTCGACGGCATCACTCCTGGAGACAAAGTAAAA
Organism: Hyphomicrobiales bacterium; assembly: GCA_028280515.1. GTDB lineage: Bacteria > Pseudomonadota > Alphaproteobacteria > Rhizobiales > Methyloligellaceae > UBA2767. The sequence goes on along the minus strand of JANQLP010000210.1, from coordinate 45,960 downwards.
GAAATTAGGATTGGGTTCGGTCCAGGCAACGGTCGACGAGGTCACAGCCGCATGCACAACCGCATCCCGGGCACGTCTTGGAAGCTCGGGAAACGGCTTTGAGAAGCGGGCTCGGCTCTCCTGTTCTATTCCTGCAATGCCGCCGAGATAGAAATCGGCGAAGGGCGGGTTCAGCAGGTACCTTATCAGCAGGAGAGATTCCGTGTGATTTTCGGCAAGATACTTGTCGACGAAGAAGGCGACCCCCGCCTCCGCCGCGCCGATCGCAAGATGGTCGCACCATGCCGCATAGGTCTCGGCCTGTGGTGCGGAGAAGACGCGCAAGGTTTGGGGCCGACTTCCCTGCGCCGCGATCACCCCTGCGGGACTGCAGCCGATGGCCGCGCCCAGCCCGGCAGTGCGAACCGTGTTGTTCAGGAACTTTCTGCGGCTGACCGGTTTCATCTCGGGGCTATGTGCTGTGTGTCGGCAAAACCTTACGGCGATACACATGCGCTCACAACCCGCGCGCGGCGCCCCGGCGTACGGAATAAGCAGGCGCCGAAGGCGACTACAAAGTTTGCGTGCCGCCGTTTGCAGAAAACAGTGAACAGACTCTTTTCTCCCACGCCCGATGCGACAATAGGCGCGATACGGTTCGATTGACATCCGCTTTGGCTGTCGTGTTCAGATGGCGCGGCTGGAGGCGTTGTTGAACGTGCGTGGACATCTTTTGCGGTCTTTAGGTCGCCACCTGGCGATCCTTGCGCTTCTCATGCAATTGATAGCGCCGGCCGCACTCGCATCGCGTCCAGGACTCGACCTCGCCGGCTTCCTTTGCCCGGCTTTCGGGACGCTGTCCGAAGAAGCTGCAGCGGAAGCCGAAGCGTTACTGTCGGACCTTCTCGGCGACCGGCAGGAAGACAGCCGCAAAAACTCACACTGTCCGTTCTGTGTTCTCGTTCACGGCGTTCCATTGCCGGAACACCATCTGACGCAGCTCATCGTTTTCAGGCATCAGGCAGTCACGACGCCCCGCTTTGAGACGGCTGTCGTCTACCGTCCACATGGGCCGCCTCTGGGCTTACGCGCACCTCCCACGACCTCTCTCTAAACCGCTTCATCACCTTTGCCGTTTGTATCGCGCGCCGAACCGCGCTGTCGGGTCGTGCGTGACTGAAAGAGAGAGACACCCGTTCCGTGAATACGAAAGCTGCTTTGTTCGCGGCCCGCGCCCTTGCGGGCGCCGCGACATTCTACGCGCCTGCCAGCGCCCTTGCCCAAGGGGTAGGTCAACAGATCATCCTGGATGAAATCACTGTTTTTGAAGAGCGGTCGTTAACCGCGCCGAACGCAGACGAAGCCCGCGACATGTTGAAACGTGTTCCGGGAGGCATCGGGTTTGTCGAATCCGATGTGTTTCTGGATGACTTCGCCCAGAGCATCGGGGATACGCTGGTGTTCACACCCGGCGTTTATGCCGATACCTCCGCCCAACGCGAAACCCGGATCTCCATCAGAGGGTCTGGCCTCAACTCCACCTTCGAACGGCGGGGGATCACCGTCCGCCGGGACGGCGTGCCGATCTCGCGGGCGAGCGGCAGCACCGAGTTTCAGGAAATCGATCCGCTGACGGTCGATTACATCGAGGTCTTCAAAGGCGCGAACGGTCTGCGCTACGGTGCGGCGTCCCTCGGTGGAGCCATCAACATCGTGACCCCGACGGGCCGTACGCGAGACGAGACATATACGTTCCGCGCCGAAGGCGGCAGTTTCGGCACGGCGCGTACGAGCGCCAGCGTCGCCCACGCCGATGACCAATGGGACTTTTATGGCGGCGTGACGGGCCTGCGCTCGGACGGGTATCGCGATCACAGCGATGTGCGCGGTATCTACGGACATTCCAATACCGGTTACACGTTCGCCAACGGCGTCGAGACGCGCCTTTATCTGACCGCGCTCAGCGATAACTTCGAGCTGGCGGGCAGTCTGGGCCTCGACGACGCGCTCGCCAATCCAACGGCGGCGGGCCGCCCGGTGACGATCGGCCCCTTCTTTCCCGGAGGCCCGGTGACGGTGCTGGACCCGGGCCCGGAAGCGGACGATTGGGACCGCAATCTGGATGTGTTTCGCATCGCCAACAAGACGGTCGTTCCATTGGATGGTGCCACGCTGGAGCTCGGCGCCTGGTATGCCTTCCGCGATCTCGACCATGCGATTACCCGCTTCGCCGGCGTCATCGTGCAGGATGAGCATGAGGTCGGAGGTTTCTCTCGTCTCATGGGCGACGGTGAACTGGCCGGTCGTACGGTCGACTGGGTAATCGGTGCGGAGATTGCCGCGTCCGACAATGATGCACGGCGTTTCGAGAACGATTTTGGCGCGCGCGGCGCCTTGAAGAGTCGCAGCGACCAGGGTGCGCGCAATGTGCTGGTCTATGGGGAGGCCGACATTCCGTTGAGGGGTGAGCTGACCGCCGTCATCGGCTTGCAGTATCTCAATACCCTTCGCGACAGCGAGAACGTGTTCAACGCCGTCGACGGCGAAGTGACCGAATCCCAGATCAATCCGCGTTTCGGTCTGCTCTGGGACATTGACGACAATGCGCAGCTTTTCTTCAACGTGAATCGCGGTTTCGAGCCGGCCGGGATCTCCGATCTCACAGCCGGCGGCGTGCTCGACTTCACCCCGCTCGCTGCGCAAGACGCCTGGACGATCGAGGCCGGCACACGGGGCCAGCGCGACTGGATCGCTTGGGATCTCTCGCTCTACCGCAGCTGTATCAGGAACGAGTTTATCGACCTGGCCCAGCCAAGCTTCGGCGGCTTCGTGTCGGCCACCTTCAATGCGGACAAGACGGTCCACCAAGGCGTCGAGCTCGGCGTCGATCTGTTTCTGACGCCGCCAGCGCTCAGGGAAAGGGGCGGCGAGCTGATCTGGCGGAACATCTACACCTATAACGATTTCTTCTTCACGAGCGATCCCCGGGACCTGAACGGGCAGGCATTTCCGTTCGACGGCAACAGTCTCGCCGGCGTGCCGAAGCATGTCTATGTGTCGGAACTCCGTCTGGAAAAAGGCCGATGGTACGCCGCCGTCAACTTCCGCTGGGTTCCGGACGGACCTTTCGTCGACTTCGCCAATACGGTTCAGGTGCCGGGATATCAGCTCATTGGCGCGACTGCAGGCTACGACGTCACCGACAACGTCCGCTTCTTTGTGTCTGCGGAGAACCTGACTGACAAGAGATACATCTCCAACGTTTCGACCGTTGCGGATCAGTCGATCGAGAACGCCCGGGTGTTCACGCCGGGGCAGGGGCTCGCCGTCTTCGGCGGCCTCTCCGTCGCGTTTTAATCAAACCCTTCCGTAAACAGAGAGAATCATGCGCATTTTATCGATCAAACTCCACCGCCTGCTTGCGATCCTTGGCGGGATTGGCCTCTTGCTGTGGGGCGGCTCCGGCCTCCTGCATCCGATCATAGCCACCTGGGGACCCCAGCAGGCGGTGTTTTTCCCGCCGTCGCACTCCGTCGACCTCGCCGGCGTCCGGCCTGTTCATGAAACTCTGGTTGAAGCGGGTATCACGGAAGCTGCCGCCATTCGCATCGTCCCAGGCGAGAATGAAAGCCTCCTGCAGGTCACGGAAAACCCGCAAGCGCCACGGCGCTATTTTCGCCTTGCTGATGGCATGGAACTGCCAAACCATGACGAGGCGCACGCCGTTTTTCTGGCGCGCCACTACACGGGCGAGGCGGTGCCGGTGCGCTCGGTCGAATGGATCGACGATTTCACACCAAGCTATCCGTGGGTCAATCGTCTTCTGCCGGTTTACAAGGTCACATTCGACCGACCGGACGATCTCGCCATCTACATCTACACGGAAACCAACGCAGCCGCGGGTGTCGACAACAATTTCAAATCCGTCCTGCAAACCGGTTTTCGCTGGTTTCATACCTGGAGCTGGTTCCCGGTCGAGGCCGACTGGGCCCGCGTGATCCTGATAGGGCTGTTCATCGGATCGCTCCTTGCGTTGGTGCTAACTGGTGCGGCGATGATCGTACTCATCCGCCGCAAGACGCGCGCGCCTGGCGTGCGGGGATGGCATCGCATTGCCGGCTACGCGGCCGTGCTGCCGCTCCTGATGTTCACGTCGAGCGGGCTTTTCCACCTCATTCAGTATGCGGCGATCCCGCCGGCAAAGAATCTCACGCTCTCGCCGCCGATCTCCCTCGCCGATGCGGCGTTCCCGATTCACGAGCAATGGGCCGATCTGAGCGCCGGACTCGATGTATCGACCGTTTCCATCATCGAAGATGCAGATGGGCGGCTTCTTTATCGCCTGGGGCTTGCGGCGCCTCGCCGCGGTGGCCCTGAAACGCCGTCGGAAATCCGCAATGCCCGCTTTGACGGCATCGAACGGACGGGCCCGGCGCTCTATGTCGACGCGTCAACCGGCGCGCCGTTCAAGGACGGTGACCGGGAGATCGCCCTGCAACTGGGGGAGCGCTTCACCGGCGTCTCGCGCGAGGCGATCGCCAATACCGAACTCGTGACACGGTTCGGGCCGCAATACGATTTCCGCAACAAGCGGCTGCCCGTCTGGCGGCTGGACTACGGCGCGCCTGTCAATGCGACGATCTTCGTCGACACCACGAGCGGCGTTCTCGCCGACCGCACGCCCGACCATGCGAAGGCCGAACAATGGAGCTTTTCCTATCTCCACAAGTGGAACTTTCTGTTTCCGCTTGGGCGCGAGACGCAGAACATTGTCGTGTCGATAGCTGTGGTATTCAGCCTCGTGTTCATGGCCGGCATCGGGCTCACGCTGGATCTGCGCCGCAGGAGGAAGACTCCGGCAGCACGGCGCAAACGGGAAAAGCCTGCGCGATTGCTTCCGTAGGAAGATGTCCGCTCGGACGCGTCGAGCCTCGCAACCTCGCCCCTCCCTTACGGGGCGGGATTTCGAGACCCTTCTCGGGCAGCACAATGAAAGCGTTCCGCGTGACCTGCTCGACCTGACCGCATCCGACCTGCAGGAGTTGTTGGCGCGGAAATTCTCGTTGCCGACAAACGGGTGAAGCGTCAGCGGGACGGCTGAACGGATTGTGGATTGCAATGGCGGAACGCACGCGGCAACCGGACGGTCCGCGACCGTGTGCGCCACTATGCAGATTGGACTTTGCCGCGCAGAAAGTGGAGGATGACCGCAGACACGAAACGGTGGTGCCTTGTCGCGTGTGGTAACGGTCACATGCGGGTTCCGTGCCCGGGCACGTTCCGAACCTTGAGGGAAGAACCGCCACGCGGACGGGAAGGCTTGTAACGTGGCAGAATCCGCAAGTTCGGCGGGACGCTTTGTCAGTCGCCTGACGCAAAACACAATTGCGCTTGTGCTTGCGGGCGGACGCGGCGAACGGCTGGGCGTCCTGACGGAGTGGCGGACCAAGCCGGCGGTTCCCTTCGGCGGCAAGTTCCGCATCATCGACTTCACCCTGTCGAACTGCGTCAATTCCGGCATCCGCCGCATGTGCGTGCTGACACAGTACAAGTCGCATTCGCTCATTCAGCATATCATGCAGGGCTGGGGCGGACTGAACTCCGGCCACGGAGACTTCGTGGACATCCTGCCCGCACAGCAATGGCTCGACGACGAGTCCTGGTATCAGGGCACGGCCGATGCCGTGTTCCAGTCGCTCGACATCATCGAAGGGTACAAGCCGCAATACGTCCTGATCCTGGCCGGCGACCACATCTACACGATGGATTATGGCGACGCGCTGGCGGCGCATGTGCGCACGAACGCCGACTTCACCATCGCCTGCAAGCCGGTTCCCAGGGAGGAGGCGGATCAGTTCGGCGTCATGGAGGTCGACGACACGTTGCGCCTCGTCGGGTTCGAAGAGAAACCGGACAACCCGAAGACCCTGCCGGGTGATCCCAAGACGGCCCTGGTGAGCATGGGCATCTATGTGTCGTCCTTCGAGTATCTGCGCGAGCAACTCATTCGCGACGCCGACCACAAGGCGTCCTCGCACGATTTCGGCAAGGACATCATTCCCTATGCCCTGGAGAACGGCCACCGGCTGATGGCGTATCCTTTCGAGCGCGCGGCGACCGGCGGCGTAGGCTACTGGCGCGACGTCGGGACGATCGACGCCTACTACAAGGCCAGCCTCGAAGTGCTCGCGCCGCAGCCCGAGCTCGATCTGTACGACCCGAACTGGCCCATCCGTACCTATCAGCCGCAGTTGCCGGCAGCCCATTTCGTCGGTGCGGGAATGCTGTGCCGTGTCCAGGACGCGATGGTCAGCGGCGGTTGCGTGGTCTCGATGTCGAACCTCGACAACAGCCTCCTCTACTCGAACGTGAAGGTCGACGAGGGGTGCGATCTTCAGGGTGTGCTGGCGCTTCCCAGTTGCGAGATCGGCCCGCGTTGCCGGCTGAAAAACGTCATCCTCGACAATGGATGCGTGGTCCCGGAAAAGACCGTCATCGGTGAGGACCCGGCCGTCGACGCAAAAAGGTTCCACGTCACGGATGATGGTATTGTCGTGGTCAACCGCGAAATGCTCGGACAGGAAGCACTCTATGTACCAACCTTCGCGGAGGAAGGTTGAGGCCCGGCCCACTCTTTACCGCGCGGCCAGATAGGCGGCGATCTGCTCGGACGCGTCGAGCCCGTCAACCTCGTCTCCCACGCGGGGTGGCATCGCGAGACCCTTTTCGATCGTTTCCAGGTAACGTTCCGCCGTCCGCTCCCAGGTGTAGGTCTTGAGCACGCGGGCCCGCGCCCGCGCCGCAAGGTCCGGCTGCCTGTCCAGCGCGTCGATCAGCCCGCGGGCGATATCGTCGGACTCCGACGGATCGACAAGCACACCCGATCCATCGGCAAAGATCTCCGAAGGCCCGCCGTTGCGCGTCGAGACACAGGCCAGGCCGCAAGCCGCGGCCTCGATCGGTGCAAGCCCGAACGGCTCGTAAAACGCGGTCAGCGCGAAAACGCCGCCGCCGCGCGCGACGGCGCGATAGGTTGCCGCGAGCGCCTGCTGGGAGGGGATGTTGAGAAACCTCACCTTGTCGCGCAGTCCGGCCTGCTCGATCGTCTGCAGAATGGGTGCCATCACCGTGCGCTCGCTCTCGTCCAGGGACTCCAGCTCCGCAAACGGATCATCGATGCCGCGGAAGCACAGGAGAATGTTTGCCTTCTCCTGCAAGACCGGCGACCCGGCGAACGCCTGGACGACGCCAAGGGTGTTCTTTTTCTCATCGAGCCGGTTGGAGACGATGACGAAAGGCCGGGTCGCCTGAGCGACATCCTTCAGCAGGCCCTCGGTGAGGTCTGCGTCCAGCGTTCCGGTCTCGGTGGTGAAAATGCGCGTGTTGACCCCGGGCGGGATAACCTCGAACCGGTCGTCATCCTCCACATCGATGGCGCCGGCATAGAGCGGATGCGCGTATTGCTCGCGGCGTTCCTGTCCGGTGGAGGTGATCACGCGGAAGGCGCGGGCCATGGCGAGCCGTTCAGCCGCAATCCGCCGGGAAAACCGGAACCGCGCCTCGAGCTGATCCGCATTGGCCAGGCTCATGCCGAGCTTGTCGAGTTTTTGCGCGCCCAGCGAGTGGCCGGTAAAGGTGAACCGGGTCCCTCGCGCATGTTCGAGCAGGCATCCGCAATAGCCGCCGTCCGCATAGTGGGCTGTCGCGAAGTCGGGCATGGCGCTGCCATAGAAGTCCCGGGCCCGTTCGATGAATCTGGCCATGTGCGGCCACAGGCGCTCCTTGTTGAGAAAGAGCGGCCCGCCGCAATCGAGCCGCACGATCCGCAGGTTGGCACCGTTGCCGGGATAGTGGTCGATCGAGCCGGCGAATTCCGGCCAGTCCGGGTCCTCGATCCGCCGTGTCAGGATATCGACCTGATGGCCCATGGCCGCCATGGCGCATGCCACTTCCTTGACGTAGACGAGCTGGCCGCCAAAGTCCGGATGTTCCGTCAGGTGCGAGTCCTTCGGATCGAAATTGCCTTGCGGGTTGAGAAAAGCGATGTGCATGCGGTGGTGTGAGCGAAAATGGGCTTCAGGCCGGGACCGTCACGTCATAGTCCGATTCGATGATGATGTCCGCGCGCGGCTTGTGGGACGAGATGATCTCGTGCTCGATCTCCAGAACACGATCGATAAACGGATCGAGTTCCGATGCGTCGCGCATCCGTTTCTCCCGGTGCTTCCGGGTCTCGCGATAAGTGCGGTCAATGAACACATGCGTGCGGCAGTTTTCCAGGCGCGTCGTGTAGGTGCCTTCCGCAATCAGGACCTGCGCCGGGCCGAAGGTCAGGGTCTCGCTGCCGATGCTGTCGCTTGCATAGTCCACGAGCGGTTTCTCAACCTCCGCCTCGCCGGTGAGGAACGCGCCGACATGTGCATCCATGAGGTCGAGCCGGACCTCCTGTGGCCCGACCCAGTCGATATCCTTGCGGCGGGTGGCGTCGTTCGTTTTCGGCGGATAAACGAAGTAATCGTCCTGTTGCAGGATCACGCATGGGATGCCGTGCGCCCCCAACGCGTCGCTCAGCGCGACGGCCGTCTCCGACTTGCCGCTTCCCGACTGGCCGGCAATGGAAACCGTGTGACGCGCGTCGGAGCCTTCAAGTGCCGGCAGCAGCAGCGGTACGATGCCTGACGCGGCTTTGCGGTGATGCGCCTCGACGATGACTGAATCCCCTTTCATGGCTGCCCCTTCTGTTGATCTGTCCGGCGAGATATGAACAAAATTTATTCACCTTGCCGATGCAATTCCGTTTGGCAGATTCCCGGGAAAATAATAATTTCAGGCCCAGCGAGACACCGCACGGCCATTGATCATACAGGGACTGCCGCGTTCTCGCGAATGGTTCAATGAAGTCGCGTAATCCGCCAAGCGACGCCTGTCTTGGCCGTGGGACGCAGCAATGACGCCTGACTATGAGAAAGCCTGGTCGGATCTGAATGTGCGCCTGCGCGCGGTCGAGCAAGGCTCCGGTCTCGTCTCCGCCATGCAGGAACTGGAGACCTTCCATCTCCGGAGCGGCTTTATTCGTGACGATCTGCAGGATGTCGAACGGCGAGCCTTCTACCACCCCGACGACAGAACGCGCTTCTTTCGCGTGCAGTACAACCCGCGGCGTGCGCAGCGGTTTGCCGGCTCGGGCCGGTCCCATGAAAGGCACATCTCGAGCAATGACGGCTGTTTCCTGTGCCGGGACAATATCGAGCTGCAACAGCAGGGCAACCAGCTCGGATATCAGATTGAGAGCGGCGACCGCAGCTATTTCGCGCTGACCAATCCCTTCCCGCTGCTACCGGTTCATATCGTCATTGCCTCGCGCGAGCACATTCCGCAGGAATGGGGGTTTCGCGATCCGGCAGGGCTTGGAGCGGATGTCCTTATGCGCGACGCCGTGGCCTTTGCCGACCGCATGCCGGGACATGTCGTGTTCTACAACGGCGTGGATGCGGGCGCGTCAATACCGCGCCATCTCCATTTCCAGTGCGTTGCCCGGCCGGGTAACGAGGGACCTTTCCCGCTTGAAGTCGCTGCTGAGGACGCCGGCGGGCAGGTTGATGGTCCGGGCATGGTGGCGCGCTACCCCCTCGAAGCCGCGGTCTGGAAAGGACCGGCGGCGGACGTGACGGCGCGTGCGTCGGACTGGGTTGTGCGCTGGGGCGCGCGCAATCGGCGGCGGCTCGATGATCTCTCCGCCAATATCATCGCATCGCGTGCGCAGGACGGCGAGGGGATCGTGTTGTATTTCGTGCCCCGCAGCCGGAGCCATCAGAGGCCGGCCGGGTTTTCCGGGTTGATCGGTGGGCTGGAAGTGCTCGGTGAGATCGTTCTGTCCAGCCCGGACGACAAGGCCCGGCTCGATGCGGGTGCAATCGACTATTTCGTGCTCGAAGCGATCCTCGCGAGCGTCAGCACGCCGATCGAAACTGGCTAGCGGCAAGGTGGTCCGCCTGTTGTTCCGCCGCGTACGAATTTCGACGGCGCGCGGCTATGCGCGGCGGGCAACGGGTGGAGGGGAAACATGCATCTGGGAATCCTGACGGGTGGTGGCGACGTGCCGGGGCTGAACCCCGCTATAAAGGCGGTGGTGAACGAGGCCCATGCGCGCGGATGGCGGGTGACCGGCTTTCGCCGCGGATGGGCGGGCCCGGTTCACTCCGACCCGAAAAACTTGGACGAAACGGCGCATGCCCGGATGATCCTGACGCCGGAGGAGGTGCGCAGCATCGACCGCACGGGCGGTACGATCCTCCACACGTCGCGCACGAACCCGTCGCGGATACATCCCGCCGACCTTCCGGATTTCCATGGCCATGAGGCGCCGCCGGACGCGGAGAAGGTCGATATCACGGGCCACGTTCTTGAGGTGCTGGGCGCGCTGGAGATCGATGTTCTGGTCGCGATCGGTGGCGATGACACGCTGTCCTATGCGTCGCGGATTCATAATGAGGGCATGCCGACGGTCTGTATCCCGAAAACCATGGACAATGACGTCTATGGCACGGACTACTGCATCGGGTTTTCGACCTGCGTGACCCGTTCGGTCGAGTTGATCAACCGGCTGCGCACGTCCGCCGGCAGCCACGAGCGGATGCTGGTGGTTGAGATGTTCGGCCGCAACTGCGGCCTGACCGCGCTCATGGCGGGTTACCTCGCCGACGTCGATCGCACGCTGATTGCCGAAGTGCCGTTCGATCTCGACAGGCTGGCCGGCCTCATGATGGAGGACCGGGCACGATCGGCATCGCGATACGCCATTGCCGTGGTTTCGGAGGGCGCGAGCGCTTTGGGTGAGGATATCATCGAGTCCGGTCCCGCCGATGCCTACGGCCACCGCAAGCTCGGCGGCATCAGCATCCGGGTCGGGGAGGAGCTCAAGACCCGCACCGGCGTGAACGTCATGGTCCAGAATCTGGGCTACCTGCTGCGCTCCGGGGCGCCCGACGCGGTCGACCTCATGGTCCCGAAGAACTTCGGCACCATGGCCGTGCGTCTGATCGAGGAGGGCACGACCGGCGTCATGGTCGCGGTGGAAGACGGCTGCTACACGACGAAACCCGCGGACATTAGCACCCAGGGCAAACGCCGCGTCAACGTCGATACGATGTATGACGCAGACGCCTACCGTCCGCGTATCGCGGCGCTGCGCGGTGAGCCGATGTTGCTTCGGTGAGTCCTTAGCCCGGTCTGTCAAAAGCGCGAAGGCGGAGCCCTACACAGAGATTTCGAACCGGGGCATCCCCGCTCGGGTCAAGCACGAGATTTCGGTTCCGTCAGGCGGCCTTCATCTGGTTGCGTTCAAGCGTCATGTCCACGGTTCGCACCGTGTCCTCGACCGCGGCGTTCACGTATCCGATATCCTGACCGATGAGCTGAACGAGCTTGTCGACACGCTCGATCCGGGTTGCGCCCGCGGCAACGGCCCGCGCCGCGGAGGATGGTTTGAGAAGATGCTCGGCCGCGCGTGCGTATTTTTCGTACGGGACCAGATCCTCCGGCGCGGCGCCAAGGTGCTGCGCCAGCCCGTCCACATACGCGTAGACACCACCTGACGCGTCCGGGTCCGAGTGAACCGCGTCGCGGATCGAGCGGGGCTCTGTGCTGGTGATGCAGCGGTAGTTGCCGGTGAGCAGCATGCTCCATTTGGCAAGCGGCGCAAAGAGAGACTCGGAGACGCGGAGCTTCACGGGAACATCGCTGCCGTCCAACCGGATGGCCGAGATATCCGCCTCAAGCTTTCTCAGCATGTCGTTCGCTTCCGGGCGGCCGAACTCCGCGGCCTTGAAGTTGGTCGGCAGGCCGACATGCAAAACATTGGGTTTCTCCTCGGGCGGCCGGAACGCCTGAGGGTCGGGGCTGCACAGCGTGACAAGGTCAGGATCGAACCCGTCCCAGACGCGAGGATTGGTGTAGCTGGCCTCGAGATTGGCCGTGTGCAGCCCCGATATCCGTTTCAGGTAGGGAAGCGGCGGCATGTTCATGATCGACAGGCAGGGGACCCGCGCAACGGCGATGCGGCGCATCAGCTGCCAAATGCTCTGGGCGCCGTATTGCGGCTCCTGCATGGCGAGCCCGACGAGATCGTATTCGGACGGGTCTACGTCCTCCGGTGCCAGGGCGGTGAGGCGGCCCGGCATGTCCGCGGAGCGGAACAAGCGGTGCGTGTCTTCGCCTTTCAGCTTGATGCAGACCTCGGTGCCTTCCGCATTGATCAGCTTTGCCGTTTCGGACCGGCATACGAGGGTGACGTCGTGTCCCGCCATCAACAGCTTCGTGCCGAGAAGCGAACCGTAGGATGCGCCAAGGATGAGAATTCTGTATGTCATTGTCCCGCTCTGTCCCTCTTTCTTGTCCTGACTTGTTCTGATGATGTTCGGCGGCGTTTCCGGGGCCGATGTTCAATTCCCGACAATTGGTAGCAATCCTGCCCGGTTCCCACATCAACTTTCGCGTAAATGTGTTATCTGTTACAATGACAACTATGACTATTTGTAAAATTGTAAATTTCAGGGCCGGGTGATGCGCAAGACACTCATCGGTCCGAAGCTGCGCCAGCTCAGGCGCGAGCATAAACAGACCCAGGTCGAGATGGCGCGCGCGCTCGGCGTGAGCACCGCCTACATCAACCTTCTGGAGAACAATCAGCGCAGTCTGTCGGTCCGCATGCTCACGGCGCTGGCAAGCGCCTACAGCGTCGACTGGCGCGACCTCATAAAGGACGAGACGTCGAACCGGCTGGCGGAGCTGCGCAATGTCGTCCAGGATCCGATGTTCGGAGGCCGGAGCCCCGACATACAGGAGTTGCGCGCCTCGATCGATCACGCGCCGAAGCTGGTGGAGCGGTTTCTCTACCTGTACCGCCATCACCGCGCGGCGCTGGAAAAGCTCACGCAGCTTGGCAGCGAGCGCATGCCGGAGGAGTTGCTCGTATCTTCGCCCGAAACGCTCATCCACGATTTCTTCCGGGACCACTCCAACTACTTCGACGAGCTGGAGATGGCGGCGGAGGAGCTGCGTGCATCGGAGCCGTGCGGCGCGGACGACGTCTATGCGGTTCTGAAGGCGCGTCTGCGGACCCGGCACGGTATCGATGTCGACATCAGGCCGGTCGAGACGATGAAGGAGGCGGTTCGGTACTACGACGAGCAGGCCTCGACCGTCTGGCTCTCCGAAGCGCTCGATCACCAGAACCGGGTCTTCCAGTTGGCGCATGTCCTCTGCCTGATCGAATTTGCCGATGTGCTCGACAATCTGACGGCAAGCGCGGGGCGGATGTCGCAACGCGGTCAGGCCCGGTGTCAGGTCGAACTGGCCAACTATTTCGCCGCCGCGTTCCTGATGCCGTATAAGCCGTTTCGCGCGCTGGCCGAGAAGACGCACTATGATATCGACAAGATCGCCGCCTCTTTCTGCGTCTCGTTCGAGCAGGTCAGCCACAGATTGACCACGCTGCAGCGCAAGGGCAGCCGGGGCGTGCCGTTCTTCTTTCTGCGTGTCGACAAGGCCGGGAACGTCACCAAGCGGTTCAATTCGACGTCATTCACGCTCGCCGACCATGGCGGCGCATGTCCGGTGTGGAACATCCACACGGCGTTCCGCTCCCCCGGCATCATTATTCCGCAATTCGTGGAGCTTCCCGACGGCAGCCGGTATTTCACCATCAGCCGCACCACCGACCGGCCCGTCTTCAGCAAGGAAACGCAGGACCGACGGCTGGCGTTGGCGCTTGGATGCGAGTTTCGCCATGCGCCGAAGATCGGTTACGCGGCGTCGTTCAACCTGAAGAACGAGGATCTGTTCAGCCCGATCGGGATCAACTGTCACGTTTGTCCGCGCCAGGCATGCTCGCAGCGGGCACACCAGCCCTTGCTGACCGAGTTGCCCATCGACACCAAGCGGCGCGGCAGCACCCGCTACGAGAGCTGACGGGTTTCTGCAGGCGCCGTCATCCCGTCACTGCCTTGCGCACATGCCGGACGCCCCACGCCACGAAAGCGACGACTGGAATGATGCTGACCGCGGTCACCATGGTATCGCTCCACGGGATCAGGCCGGCCTGATTGGCGCCCTTTGCGGCATATCCCACAAGGCCGACGATGTAGTAAGTGATGGCCGCGATTGACAGGCCTTCGACCGTCTGTTGCAGGCGCAGTTGAAGCCGGGCGCGCCGGTTCATGCTTTCCAGAAGCACCTGGTTCTGCTTTTCGCGCGTGATGTCGACGCGTGTCGACAGCAGTTGGGTCGCGCGCGCGACGCGCTGCGAGACGGTGCTCAGCCAGTTCGCGGTCGACTGGCATGTCTTCATCGCCGGAAGCAGGCGCCGCTCGGTGAATTCGGCAAATGTCTGCAACCCTTCGATGCGCTGCTCGCGCAATTCGGAGATGCGGTAGTCCACAAGTTCGGCGTAGGCGGTGGCGGCGGAGAACCTGAACTGGCTCGCGGTGTGCTCGCGCACGATGTTGGCATGCAGCAGCGTCAGGCGGTCGAGGAGCTCCGGTTCACGCGTATGGTCCGCGTCCCGCATCTCCTCGGTGATCTCCGTCAGTTCGCGCTCGAACTCACCGAGCATGGGCACCAGTCCGCGCGCGATTGGCAAGGCCAGCAGCGCAAGCACGCGGTAGGTATCGATTTCCAGGAGCCGTTGCACGTTTCGCCCGCGCTGGTGCGGCGTTTGGCCGTTCTCATAGACCAGGATCCGGCCGAACCCGTCCGCGTGGATCCGGAAATCGGTGAAGGCCAGGCCGCGTCCGCCGGAGATCTCGGAGCCGATGACCATGTTCCCGGCGAAATGCTCCTGCGACAGCCTGTTCTCGTCAATTCGCGCGCGCGGGCGCGGCACGAGCTCCAGATTGTTCGCCGCAAGCACCTCGCCCGACAGGGACTTGAGCCACTCTTCCGGAACGCTTTTCAGGGCCATGCCGGAGAAGGGTTCGGTTCCGCCCTTTGCCGGCGTGATGAACCAGTACCGCGTGAATTCCGTATGCCGCTCCCACTTCAGGCGGAACGGCCCGAGGTCGGCGCTGTAATGCCGCGCGTTTTCTCCGGGCGGTTCCACGCCGAAACGCTCGCACAGGTCGCACACCGGCGACATGTCGGGATCATCGAGCAGAACGAGATACGTGATGCGCGCGCGCTCGGGCAAAGCCTCGGGCGGGCGCGCGTGAACCTCATTGTTGATGCTCAGCCGCGACGGAT
The DNA here is from genome assembly GCA_028280515.1 of Hyphomicrobiales bacterium. Classification (GTDB taxonomy): domain Bacteria; phylum Pseudomonadota; class Alphaproteobacteria; order Rhizobiales; family Methyloligellaceae; genus UBA2767. Next base: position 30,744 of record JANQLP010000210.1, on the reverse strand, counting down.
GATCAGGCGGCAGTGACACTCCTTCGTTTCCAAGCATGATCGTCCAATCGTCCAGTTTCTGTTGCGCGGGGCGGTCCCTGTTGGGGCTTCGCGATCCTGAGCGCGATTTAGCGGTATTGCAGGCGCGCACATCAACTGTCAAAGCAATCCCGCCGGCTCAATTGCCGCATATGTTGCGGCGGGGCGGCCAATCCAACGCTGCACCGGCGATTACGCTCTTTTCGACACCTTCTCCACAGGTCCCGGACGAATGAACACCCTTAACACGCGTGTCACATGCCGTTGCTAGTGGAGGGGCCGTTCCGACGGGGTTTCAACAATTGAAGAGGGTGCGCGGTGTCAGAGACAGCGGTGAAGGTTGTCAATGTCTGCAAGTCATTCCAGCGGGGAAAACGGGTTCTGAAGACGGTTTCCCTGTCCATTGACAGAGGCGAAATGGTTGCCCTGATCGGCGCGTCCGGTTCAGGTAAATCGACTCTTATTCGCGCGATCGCCGGTCTCACGCCGATTGACCGGAAGCCGCAGAGCGCGGGCGACGAAGCACCGTGCTGCATCAACATATTCGGAAATCCGATCCAGCGCGACGGCCGCGTGTCGGGCAACGCCAACACTATCCGCTCGCACGTCGGCATCATTTTCCAGCAATTCAATCTGGTCTCGCGCCTGTCGCTTCTGACGAACGTTCTGCTCGGGCTTCTGGGTCAGATCCCGCGCTGGCGGGGCTCGCTGGGCCGTTTTTCCAACGACGAGAAGCTGAAGGCCATGGCGGCGCTGCGCCGGGTGGGCATCGACGATCATGCACTCAAGCGCGGGTCCGAACTGTCCGGCGGGCAGCAGCAACGCGCTGCGATCGCGCGCACTCTGCTGCAGGGCGCGGAAATCCTGATTGCCGATGAGCCGATTGCTTCGCTTGATCCGAATTCCGCCAGGCGCGTCATGGACATCCTCGCCACCCTCAACAAGGAGGAGGGCATAACCGTCCTTGTGTCGCTGCATCAGGTGGAGTTCGCCTTGCGGTACTGCCCGCGGACGGTCGCGCTGCGCGACGGCGAAATCGTCTATGACGGACCGTCAGACACCCTGACCCCCCAGTTCCTCGGCGAGCTTTACGGCGCGGAGAGCAAGGAGCTCTTTCTGCCGGGTATGGAGCACGAGGCCGACGGCGCATCCAAAAAGCGAAAGCGGCCTGCCAACGGCAAGGGCCGCAAGAAGGACTTCGAGCAGACGCTCGCGACCGCCGGTACGGCGTGAGTGCGGCGTTTGAATTGCACAACAACAAGTTTGTCTGCCCGCTTGGAACAGGACTGAAGAGCGGGCTCCGGGAGAAGCAGCAAAAGGAGCTTCAACAATGCTACGTCGTACCGTCCTGAAATCCGCGGTGGCCATCGCGCTCGCCGCTTCAATCTCCGTCCCGGTTGCGAACGCTGCCGACGAGAAGTCGATCAATTTCGGCGTCATCTCGACGGAGTCCACCTCGAACCTGAAGTCGACCTGGGAGCCGTATCTCCGGGCGATGGAGAAAGCGACAGGCGTTAAGGTCAAGGGCTTCTATGCCTCGGACTATGCCGGCGTGATCGAGGCGATGCGCTTCAACAAGGTTCAGGTCGCCTGGTTCGGCAACAAGTCCGCCATCGAGGCGGTCGACCGCTCCAACGGCGAAGTGTTCGCGCAGACCGTCGATAGCGATGGCAATCCCGGTTACTGGTCGCTCGTTCTGGTCCACAAGGACAGCCCGTATCAGAAGCTCGACGACATTCTGAAGTGCGACAAGTCGGTCGATTTCGGCATCGGCGATCCCAACTCGACGTCGGGCTTCCTGGTGCCGACGACGTATATTTTCGCCGAGCGCAACGTCGATCCGAAGAAGTGCTTCAAGACCGTTCGTAACGCCAACCATCAGGCCAATGCCATGGCCGTCGCCAACAAGCAGGTCGATGCCGCCACGAACAACACGGAGAACATGCGCCGGCTGCTGAAGACCAATCCGGATGCGCACAAGAATATCCGGGTGATCTGGCAGTCGCCGCTGATCCCGTCCGATCCGCTGGTCTGGCGCAAGGACCTCGATCCTGATCTCAAGGCGAAGCTCTATCACTTCGTCATGACCTACGGCCGCATCGGTTCGCCGCAAGAGATCGCCGAGGCACGTAAGGTGCTGACCGATCTGCAGTGGGCGCCCTTCAAGCCGTCTTCGGACGCGCAGCTCTATCCCATCCGCCAGCTCGGCATCAACAAGCAGATCCTGAAGATCAAGGGCGACACCAAGCTGAGCGACGCGGAAAAGGAAAACCGGATCGCGGAGCTCAGGAAGCAGAGCGACGAGATCAGCAAGCTGATGAAAGAAACCCCGAGCATGTAACCGGGGTTCTCCGAAACCGGACAACGCAATGGCGCCGGAGCCGGGATGCTCCGGCGCCCATCTGTTTCCGGACCGCATGTCCGTCAGCGCGCATATCTGATCAGGGGGGTCTTCATGGCCGATATCACCGCAGCGCCCGTTCCCACGGAGTCCGAACCACTCACCGTTCCGCGCCAGCCCTGGCGGCGCAGGATACGGGGCATTCTGATTTCCCTCGCCATCCTGGCTCTGCTCGCGTGGAGCTGGGGTCCGACGGAAATGAAGAACTGGATTCTGCTGTTCACGGACTGGCGCAACATGGCGGAGTTCACGAGCGCCTTCCTCAGGCCGAACTTCCATGACTGGGACATCTATTTCGAGGAAATGCTGGTCACGATCCAGATTGCGGTCTGGGGAACCGCGCTCGCGGTGATCGTCGGCATACCGTTCGCAATCCTGAGCTCATCCAACGTCTGCCCGCAATGGGTCGTGCAGCCGATCCGCCGCCTCATGGACGCCTCCCGCGCCATCAACGAGATTGTTTTCGCGCTGCTGTTCGTGGTTGCCGTCGGTCTCGGGCCGTTCGCCGGGGTCATGGCCCTGTTCGTTCACAACACGGGCATCGTCGCCAAGCTCTTTTCCGAGGCTGTCGAGGCCTGCGATCCCCGGCCCGTCGAGGGCATCCGGGCGACGGGGGCAAGCCGTCTGCAGGAGGTGATCTTCGGCATCATCCCGCAGGTCATCCCGCTCTGGAGTTCGTTCACGCTTTACCGGTTCGAGACCAACGTGCGGTCAGCGACCGTGCTCGGCATCATCGGTGCCGGCGGCATCGGCCATTCCCTTTATGAGAACATTCGCTCGTTCCAGTATGCGGAAACGGCGGCTATCATCATCATTGTCGTGGCTTCGGTCATGATCATCGATATGGTGAGCGCACGGCTCCGCAGCATGCTCGTCTGACATGGGGCCGCCTGCCGCTTGAGGAGAAACGGTTCAGGTGGGCGGCGCCGCACCACGATACGCGATCTACTTCCTTCCCGATGAAGGCTCCGCCCTCGCGCACTTTGCAGCGCGTTGGTTCGGCTATGACTGCCACACCGGTCATGCATGTGAGCGGGACACGTACGGTCTCGGCGAGCTGTCCGCCGAAGCGGTCGACACGCCCGCCCGCTACGGCTTCCACGCGACCCTGGTCGCGCCGTTCCATCTCGCGCCAGCCATCACGGTCGATAACGTGGTCGCGCGGATGGAGGCCATTGCACGCTCGGTGCGCTGTCCGCCACCCCTGTGGTTGTCCATAGGCGTGCTGGATGGATTTCTGGCGCTCCGCCCGGAAAACGACATCTCGCTGCGCCGCCTTGCGCTGGCGTGCATGTTCGGCTGCGACACGCTGCGGGCGGCGCTGACGGATAAGGAACGCGCGCGCCGGCTCCGCGCACCGCTCACGGCCTACCAGCGCATCCTCATGGAGACCTATGGCTACCCTTATGTTGGCGACCAGTTCCGTTTTCACATGACGCTCACGGGGAACCTCGGGGAGAGAGAGCGTGAACGGGTCTCAACCGCACTTGGCCGTCCATTGGCGCCGATCCTGGCGGACCCTGTCGAGCTGAACGCGATCAGCCTGCTGGAGCAGCCGGACCCGGAGGCAAACTTCCGGCTTCACTCGCGGGTCGCACTCTCCGCATAACCCGAAATCAGCGCGTTGAACCGCTTGGCCGCCTCGATGAGTTGGCCGTTGTTCGCGATTTCATCGGCGTGGCATTCCGGCGGAACATCCATATCGGGTGCGCGCCTGAGCCGCGCGTTGCGGTCGGTGGCGTTCTCGCGTTGCCGGCTCTCGAGCCGCCCGCGCAACACTTCCGGGTTGGCCGTGACATGCACGACCCGCACATTCGGAAACGTGCGGCAGGTCTCGGCAATGATGGTGCGCGATACATTGGCGATGACGCACGCGCCTCGGGCAAGATAATCGGCGGTTTCCGAGGGTATGGCGTAGGAAAGACCATGCGCGCGCCAGTGCAGAAGAAATCCGCCGGCCTTCAGCCTGCTCTCGAATTCGGCCTCGGACACCGGCTCGTGTCCCTCGGTTGCATCGGGTTCGCGGGTGATGACGCGTTGCGGAAAGTGAAAGCGCGGGTCGCCGGAGAGGACCTTGCGCGCATCGGCGATGAGCGAATCCTTGCCGGAGCCGCTCGGTCCGACCACCAGCACAAGACACCCCGTTCGGTCGGCCTGGGCTGGCTGGGCTTCAGGCAACGACCTGACCCTCACGCCACACACTGCGAATGACGGGTACTTTCCCGGTCTCCCTGTAACGCACGAGGTCTGCGCGTTTGCCGATGGAGATTTCGCCACGATCCTCCAACCCGATCTGACGCGCCGGCGTACGGGTTATCGTCGCGATTGCTTGCGGTAGCGTGATGCTGTCGACGCTCTTTTCCATGATGAGTGCCGCGTAGAGCAACGATGCGGGAATGTAGTCGCTCGAGATGATGTCAAGCGTGCCGGCTTCGGCGAGATCGCGGGCTGAGATGTTGCCGTTGTGCGAGCGTCCCCGCACCATATTGGGCCCACCCATAAGAACCGCCAGTCCGTTCTCGTGAGACTTGGCCGCGGCCTCTTTGGTGGTCGGGAACTCGGCAATGACGATCCCGTCGGAGATGGCTTCCTCCACATGATCCTCGGTGGCATCGTCATGGCTCGCCAGAGAGATGCCACGGTCCTGACCCAGCGCGACGACCTCCGCGCGATTGGCGGCGCTGTAACGGCGCTGGTCCTCCTGCCGCTCTTTCATGAACTTCTCAAGCTCGCCGTCGTTCAATCCGAACCGGCCCTTGTAGAAGGTCGTATACTCTTCGATATCGGCAAACTGGCGCTGGCCCGGAGTATGGTCCATCACCGAGATCACGCGAATGGCATGGTGATCGATAACCGGTTCGAGGAGGTCGAGCATTCCGGCATAACTGATTTCGCACCGGAAATGCAGGAAGTGATCGGCCTTGAGTGCACGTTCTCCCTTGAGCGCATCGACAGTATGGCAGATCTCGGTGAGCATCGTCTCGCGCACCGGATGCGTGCTGACCGCGCCGACGGCGAGCGCGTTACAGACCGTGGTGATGCCTGCCGCCACGACTTCCCGGTCGTGGGAGACGACGGCCGCCTCGCTCGGCCAGTCGGCCTTGGGCCGGGGCATGAGGTGGCGTTCGATATTGTCGGTGTGGAGTTCAACCAGTCCCGGAATAAGCGTGTCGCCTTCAAGGTCGACCGCCGCGGGTAGGCTGGACCGCCCGTGATCGATATCGGCGATCTTGCCGTCTCTGACGAGGACGGTTCCGTGGATGACCTCGTCGGGCATCACGATATCCGCATTGGTGAGGATGGTTTCGACACTCATGCCGCTGCCTTTTCCGCCAGATCGATCTCGCGGGTACAGACCGCGTTGCGCGCCGGCGTGTCATGAAAGATCCCGACGATGGCCGTGCCGGCGTCCCGGGCCTCGCAGATCATGTTGATGACGACCTGGCGGTTTTCCGCATCGAGCGATGCCGTCGGCTCGTCGAGAAGAAGTATGGGGTAGGGGGCGGCGAAACCGCGCGCGATGTTCACCCGCTGCTGCTCTCCGCCGGAAAAGGTCACGGGCGACAGGTCCCAGAGTTTTGCGGGAATGTTGAGCCGTTCAAGCAGTTCGCTTGCGCGGCGGCTGGCGTGCCCTTCTTCGGCGCCACGCTCGATAAGCGGCTCGGCCACGACCTGCAGGGTCGGCACGCGCGGGATCACGCGCAGGAATTGCGAGACGTAGCCAATCGTCTCGCGCCGGACCGTCCGGACCATGCGCGCCGAGGCGTCGGCGAGATTCACCCAGTCGCCCTGGTGGCGGACGTTGAGCACGCCCGCATCACAGCGATAGTTTGCATAGAGCATGCGCATCAGTGTGCTCTTGCCCGATCCCGACGGTCCCGTAAGCGCCACCGCCTCGTCGGACGTAACCGTGAAAGACATATCTGAAAGGACCGGTAGCCGGAGCCCGTCTTTCAGATGGAGCGTAAAGGTCTTGGCAAGACCCTCCGCCTGCAGCATGTCGCGCGGTCCACTCATGCCTGCAATACCGATGAAACCAGGAGTTGGGTGTACGCGTGTTGCGGATCGTCGAGCACCTGGTCGGTCAGTCCCTGTTCCACAACGCGGCCATCGCGCATGACCATCATGCGATGCGCCAGAAGGCGCGCGACGGCCAGATCGTGCGTGACGATAATCACCGAAAGTTGCAGGCGGGTGACAAGGCCGCGGATCAGATCGAGCAGGCGAGCCTGCACCGAGACGTCCAGCCCGCCGGTGGGTTCGTCCATGAAGACAAGCCGCGGTCCGGTGACGAGATTGCGCGCAATCTGCAGGCGCTGCTGCATGCCGCCGGAGAAGGTGCGCGGGAAATGATCGATCCGGGACGTGTCGACTTCGACCTTTTCCATCCAGTCGACGGCGCGAGCGCGGATATCTCCGTAGTGCCGCGCGCCGACGGCCATCAGCCGTTCGCCCACATTGGCTCCGGCGCTGACATTCATGCGCAAGCCGTCACGCGGGTTCTGGTGCACGAACGCCCAGTCGGTCCGCATCAGAAAGCGGCGCTCCGCCTCGCTCATCGCATAGATGTCGCGCAAACCGTCGTTACGCCTATGGTAGCGCGCGCTGCCCCGGTCGGGCATGAGCTGCGCCGACAGACAATTGAGCAGGGTCGTCTTGCCGGAGCCGGATTCGCCGACGATCGCCAGAACCTCTCCGGGCCAGAGCTCGAACGAAATGTCCACGCAGCCGAGCTGCTCGCCGTAGGCCTTGGAAACGGCCTCGGCAAGGAGGATCGGACTGTCGGTTTCCCGCGATCCGTTCATGCGGCCGTACTCCCGCTGCGCTTGTTGCAGAAGTCGGTGTCGGAGCAGACGAACATGCGCCCGCCGGCATCATCGGTAATAATCTCATCGAGGAACGAGACCTCCGCACCGCAGATGGCGCAAGCCTGATCCCATTGCTGCACCTCGAAGGGATGGTCTTCGAAGTCGAGGCTGTGCACCTGCGTGTAGGGCGGGATCGCGTAGATCCGTTTTTCGCGGCCCGCGCCGAACAACTGCAGCGCGGCCATGCGATGCATTTTCGGGTTGTCGAACTTCGGGATCGGCGAGGGGTCCATGATGTAGCGCGCGTTCACCCGTACCGGGTAGGCATATGTGGTGGCGATGTGACCGTGACGCGAGATGTCCTCGTACAGCTTCACATGCATGAGGCCGTATTCCTCCAGAGCATGCATCGTCCGCGTCTCCGTCTCGCGCGGTTCAAGGAAACGCAGAGGCTCGGGGATCGGCACCTGATAGACGAGGATCTGGTCCGCCCGCAGTTCTTCTTCAGGAATGCGGTGGCGTGTCTGGATCACGCTTGCGTTCGCCGTTTCGGTCGTGGTTTCGACGCCGGCCGTCTTCTGGAAGAACTTGCGGATGCTCACCGCGTTGGTCGTGTCGTCCGCGCCCTGGTCGATCACCTTCAGAACGTCGTCGTGGCCAAGGACCGACGCGGTCACCTGCACACCGCCTGTCCCCCAGCCGTACGGCATGGGCATCTCGCGGCTGGCGAAAGGCACCTGGTATCCGGGTATCGCCACGGCCTTGAGAATGGCGCGGCGGATCATGCGCTTCGTCTGCTCGTCCAGATAGGCGAAATTGTAAGTCTGCCCCCGCGTCATGGCCCTACTCCGCCGCCTCCACATGCGCCTTCGCGATCTCGGCGCGCATCTTCCGGAGCAGTTCGAGTTCGGACTGGAAATCGACATAGTGCGGGAGCTTGAGATGTTCCACGAAGCCGGTCGCCTGAATATTGTCGGAGTGGGAAAGAACGAACTCCTCGTCCTGCGCGGGTGCCTGACGTTCCTCGCCGAGTTCGTCGGCGCGAAGCGCCCGGTCGACAAGGGCCATCGACATGGTCTTGCGCTCGCAGTGCCCGAAGGCGAGCCCGTATCCGCGGGTGAATTGCGGCGGCACGTCCTTTGATCCCTTGAACTGGGTCACCATCTCGCATTCGGTCAGCGTGATCTCGCTGATCTCGATGGCAAAGCCGAGCTCCTCGGGCACGAATTCCACGCGTACTTCACCCATGCGGACTTCACCGGCGAAGGGATGGTTGCGGCCGTAGCCGCGCTGCGTCGAGTAGCCAAGCGCCAGGAGAAACCCCTCGTCACCACGCGCCAGGTTCTGCAGCCTGACATCGCGGTCCGCCGGGAAACTCACCGGCTCTCGCGTCAGATCGCCGACTTTGCCGTCGCCATTGTCGCGCGCGGCAGACGCACCGTCGGGAGGCTCCATCAGGCCTTCCTTTCCGAGAAGGTCGAGAACGCGCGGCATGTGCGCGTCGGCGGGGCGGGATACGGAACTGCCGATTTCCGGTTGCGCCGGTCCTTCGGTCTCAAGATTGAAATCGAGGAGCCTGTGGGTGTAGTCGAAGGTCGGACCGAGGATCTGCCCGCCGGGCAGGTCTTTGTACGTCGCCGATATGCGGCGGCGGATGGTCATGCGCGATGTCTCTACGGGTTCCGAATAGCCGAAGCGCGGCATGGTCGTGCGATAGGCGCGGATCAGAAAGATCGCCTCGATCAGATCGCCGCGCGCCTGTTTGATGGCCAGCGCGGCAAGGCCCCGGTCGTATAGCGAGCCTTCGCTCATCACGCGGTCGACGGCGAGGGTCAGTTGCTCCGCGATCTGCGCGGTAGCGATTTCCGGGATGTCGGGATTGCCGCGCCGTTCCTTGGCCAGCAGATCGTGGGCCGTATCGATGGCCTTCTCGCCGCCTTTGACCGCAACATACACGGGTCAGACCGCGATGCTGGTGCTGCGCGGCAGTCCGACCACGGACTCCGGCCCGCACAGGATAACATCGATGCCGAGCGGAAACCGCGTGTGGTTCTTCCGGGCATGCGTCCAGAAATCGTCCGTCAGGTCCCCCGATGAGAACTCCCGGGTGTCCGCAATTCCGGGGCCGGACAGGCGGACGGGCAGGCCCGTCCCGAAACCGGAAATGCCGAGCAGCAGCGTCGCGGATGCATCCGGGTACTCGGCCGTCCCGGCCTTGAGCTGAAGCACATCCGGCATATCCCGGTCTGCAAGGGCGATAACGAAATCGGCTTCGCCCGGCTCGCTGACGATCGGCGCGCCGGTATGAAAGGCGATGTACCGGCGGACGGATTCGATGGCGAGCGGGGGTGCCAGATAGACGCTTGTTTCATGATCGAGCAACGACAACGCCGCCGCGGCGAGGGTCGGTTTCATCGGCGCCGGCGCGCTGTCGATGCCGGCGAGCGGAACCGGAACTCCGGGGCGTGAAAGTGCTTCGAGCACGGCGCGGAACGTGCGTTGCGCGCCGTCCACCGGCTCGTCGAAGCCGGGTGAAAGATCGTTTGTCAGTGTCATTCGTCTTCTCCGCGCACAAGCGTGAAAAAGTCGACGCGTGTTGCGTCGCTTTCAGCCCGGTTGGCCTCACGGCGCGCGGCCTCTTGTTGTGTCAGTGGGTCGATGACCCGTTCCATGATCTGTGTGTGGTGTGTTTCCTGTTGCAGCAGGGCATCGGCAAGCGCGGCGCGCTCGGCATGCTCGGGCCTGCGCCCCGAGACATAGGCGTGACCCAGCGTGCCGTCGCCGGTACGGACCGTGCAGCGGGTGACGGTCATCTCGCCGAGATTGAACGCGTTGCCGGCCCCGCCCGCGCGGCCGCGCACCATGACGAGGCCGCTTTCCGGCCCGCGCAGCAGGTCATGCTCGGGCAAATCCCCCAGGCTGCCCACGAGTTGCGCAAGCGCCGTCTCGTTCGCCCGGGCCAGAATGCCCATCCATTGCTGCCTGTCCTGCAACTGCACGTCGGTCATGAGCGATTAAGGAAACGTTTCGAAAACAGTGTGCCGCCGATGCGACTTCAGGCCGTCGGCGGCGCGAATCGAACCTATTGATCAGGTATGACAGCGGGATGACGGATACCCGCCGCTGTTCGGTCACGGTTAACCGGAGACAGCGGAAAGCGTTAAGCGCGCGTTCTGCGAGGCCATATCGGATCCTGTAAGCGCGGTCAGGAGGGCAGCGGGCGAGCCCCCACGGAGCGTTTCGACGGCTGCACCGATGGCGGAAACGCGCTTCCGTGAAATCCTCCCCTCCGCCAGGGCATGTAGCTTGCCCAGCATCTCGTCGCGGCCCGGTGCGCGGTTCGGTTCGCCCCAGGGTGATGTCACAAGGGCATCGAAGTCGCCTCGGGCAGTTGTGACGCGAACATGGGCGGGCACCTTTGCCGGAAAGAGTGCATCCATCTGTTCGACGTGCCGCACCTCGACCTTTCGGGCGAAGTCAACGGCCGGCGGGTGGTGCAGACCGTCCTCCGAAACCGGCGTCAGCGCCGCCTCGCCGAGCACCGCGGCCAGCCCCAGGCAATAGGGGACGGAATACTGGGCGCTCTCCAGCGAGTGCGGGTCGGCGTGATTGTTCAGGTGCGCCGCCTGATAGAACGTGTCCACGCGCACCTGCTCGACCGCGTCCGGCGCAATAGCGTTCTCGCGCATGATCTCCAGGAGGGCCTCGACCGCGCTGTGAATCCATCTGCACGCGGAATAGCGCTTGAAATAGGTGCCCGTGATCATGAAGCCGTCGCCGAGCCCGTCAAGCGCCACGCCGGGCTCGAAACGCTCGTCAATATCGAGGGCGTCGCGGCATCCGGTAAAGCCGGTCCGCGCAAGTTCAGCCGCCGCCATTCCGGCGACGACCGACCAGGGAATCGACTCTTTCACGTTGGAGCCCATATCCGTGCTGAGCGTCAGATCGGCAACGCGCGGTCCGTGATAGGCGGTGACCGCGAGCGCGTGCATGATCTGCCGGGCATCGAGCCCGAGCAATCGGGCGGACGCCACGCAGGCGCCGACGCCCGACCAGTTGCCGGTGTGATAGGCCTTGCGTTTTTCCGCTCGTCCGACGCGGATGCAGGCCTCATAGCCGGCGATGACGGCGGCGAGCACATCGTCGCCGGTCGCGCCGGTCTCCGCGGCGACGGCCAGTACCGCCGGAACAACCGCCGCACCCGGGTGGCCGAGTGCGGCGCGGTGACCATCGTCGATGTCGAGCATCGACGCCGAGGCGGCGTTCGCGAATGCCGCGCCGGTCGGGTTCAGCTTCGTGTCGCCGAACCACACGGTGGCGTCGCCTGTCCGGTATGTCGAGGCGGCGACCTCGTGAACACTCCGCGCACCCGGCGTATTCTGCCCCGGTATCGCTGCGGCGATCGCATCGAGGATACAGTCTTCCGCCTTGGCGATCACCGTGTCGGGAACGTCATCGATGCACAGGTTCGCGCACCAGTCGGCCAGAACGGCGGCGACGTGTCTCTCTTCGGCCGCCGTCACCGCGGCATGATCCCCTGATAGGGGCTGCGCAAAACCGCGTCGTGCACCATCGTTGCGAGCGTGGTCAGATCGAAAACGGGCAGATCAATTGCTTTCTGCAGGGCGTGGGCATATGGCGGCATGTCGGTGCATTCAAGAACGATGGCGCCAAGATCGTTGTTGGATTTGACGAGTTTCTTGGCCGCCGCCAGCACCTCGTTCTCGATTTTTGCCGTATCCATGTTGGTCCGCTGGCCTTCGAGGATCACCTCGCGAAACTCCGGAAAGTCCTCCATGCCCTGTATCGCGACCGGAATGTCGCCTGCGCCGACAGCCGCGAGATGCCGGCCGGTCAGGTCGGGCCCGCTGGCGGTCAGTACGCCCACTTTCCGGCGCCGTCCCAGCATGGTGTAGACCATCGGCAACTGGATCAGGCTCGAGGCGAATACGGGTACGTCGACGGCTTCGGACAGCTCGCGCTGGAACAGGGCGAGGAAGCCGCAGCTTCCGGTAATGGCGCGCACGCCTTCCTTCTCGAGGCGCTGCGCCGCGTCGAGGAACGGATCGATGAAGCCGGGCTCGGGGCCGTTGACGAGCTTGGCGACCGTGGCACCGGCGACCGTCTCGTAAAGAACCGGAAACCCGAGACTGGACGGGTTCTTGATGTGTCCGGGAGGTTTCGGGAAATACGACTCAAGACACAGAACGCCAATCGTCACGCCGCTGATGTTGGACCCACCCTTTAACTTCATTCTCTTGTGCTCTCTTTCCTTGTTGATCGGACGGCCGGTCAGAACCGCGCGCTGCTGTAGGGCGCGAGATCGATGTTCGGGACGGTTTGCGTGACCAGATCGGCGATGATCCGGCCCGTCATCGGCGCCATGCCGAGGCCATAGTGGCCATGGCCGAACGCGGTGAACAGACCGGCTTGTCCCGGGACCTCGTCGATGCAGGGCAGGCTGTCGGGAAGCGAGGGGCGCGCGCCCATCCATTCCTCGGTGTTTTCCGTGTTCAGGTCCGGCAGCATGCGCTTCGTCTGCCGGACGAGCATCCGTGCGCGGCGGTAGTTCGGCGGCGCGTCGAGACCAGCGAATTCCGCCGTTCCCGCGCTGCGCAGGCCCATCTCCATTGAGCTGGATACGAACTTGGCGTCGACCTCCATGATCGAGTTGTTCAGCGAAACACCGGGGTCACGGAACAGGACGTGATATCCGCGCTCCGCCTCCAGCGGGACGCGCACGCCGAGAGGCGCGAGCAGCCTCATCGACCAGGCGCCGGCCGCGGCGACGACCTGCGGCGAGTGAAAATCGCCCTTGTCCGTCATAATCGACCACCCGTCTTCATCTGGCCGCAGCTCGTGCACATGCGCCTGGACAAATGCGCCACCAAGGGCTCTCGCCTTGTCTGCGAGAACGGTGCCGATGCGTCCCGGCGCCATGGCCCGCGCCTGATCCTTGATCAGGACCGCTGCCTTGTAGTCGGTGGAGAGGCAGGGCTCGATCTCGCGCAGCTCATCGCCGTTTAACAGCTCCAGCGGCGCCCCATGTTCAGCGCGAAGCTTCCATGTCAGGTCGTGAAGGTCGGCGGCGCTCGCATCGCGATAGATATGGAGGTAGCAGGAGTCCCGCAGAAGGTGCTCATGGCCGGTTCCCGCGAGATGGCGGCGGTAAATGTCGACGTTCGGCCGGTTGAGTTCGGCCATGGCGCGCGCGATCGCCGGCAACTCTTTTGCGCTACCCGATTTGAGGAACCTCAGGGCCCACGGCAAAGCCTTCGGCAGGTAGCCGGGACGTATCGCCACCGGCCCTTCGGGATCGAGCAACCAGCCGGGAATCTTCTTCCACAGTCCCGGCACCGACTGCGGAATGCATGACCACGGTGAAACGACACCGGCGTTTCCGCAGCTGGCGCCCTGGCCGGGAGCGTCTTTGTCCACCAGGCGCACGGTCTTGCCTTTTTCAAGCAGCGAAAGCGCGCAACAAATCCCGACAATGCCGGCACCGACAATTGTCACATCTGTCTGTTCCTGCGCTGCCATCGGCCTACTCCTCGACGCGCCGGCTTGTCCTTCTAGCGGACCACGTACACCGAACACTTGGCGTGGCGCACGATGCGTGCCGCGTTGCTGCCAAGCAGGAAGTCCGTGACGTCCGGCCTGTGGCCCCCGACAATGATGAGATCGGCGCCGAGCTTCTCGGCCTCCTCTACGATTTTCCGGTAGACCCTTCCGACACGCACGCTGACATGCACCCGTCCTTCCGGCAGGCTCAAGCTCTCGACCTCGGTGTCGAGCTTGCCCGCCACTTGCTCCGTCATGCCCTTTTCATAGTCCTCGGGCAGGTGGGCCCTGACGTCCGACGGCAGATTGGCGGCGACGTGAACGAGCGTAATCTGCGCGTCATGCAAGCCTGCGATGTCGCCGGCGGCTTGCAGAATCCGCGTCATGAGCGCGTCGTCCTCCAGATCGACGGCGACAAGTATGTTCTTGGTCATGGTGTCATACCCTCGATTGATCCATGCGTCAGGACGCGGCCACGGCGCGCCGTTTGCTGATGACCTGCATCAGGATGGTCGGTGCCACAAGCGCAAGGGCAAACAGGTCGGACTGCCAGCTTGGCGCGATGGCGACGAGCCCTGCAAACGCCGCCAACACGCGCTCGGGCACGCTCATCGGCGCAAGGAAGTAGCCGACCACGGCGGCTGACAGCGCGACCACGCCGAGAATGCAGCTTGTGGCTGTGTATGAGAACTCGAGCGCGTCAAACCCGGTGGACGACACGAACAGAAGCACCGGCGCATAGACGAATGCCATCGGCGCAACGATCTTGCCGAGCCCCAGCGTGAATGCGGACATGCCGGTCTTGAACGGGTTGGAGTTGGCAATGGCGGCGGCGGCGTAGGCGGAGGTGCACACCGGTGGTGTGATCTCGGCGACGACGCCGTAATACAACACAAACAGATGGCTGGCGATGGGCGGCACGCCCAGTTGAGCCAGCGCCGGCTGCGCCACGGATACCAGCATGATGTACAGCGCCGTCGTCGGGATGCCCGCGCCCATCAGAATGCAGGCGATGGCCACAAGAACCAGCGACAGGAAGAGCTGAAGGTCCTCGATCGAGAAGATCTCGAAGGCGCCGTAGGTAAAGAACCAGTGCAGGCTCTGCGCCATCTCGGCCGCGCCGGACGTCACCATGAAGCCGATGCGGAAGCCGACGCCGGTGGTGTTGATGACGCCGACGACGATGCCGACCGCGGCGGACGCCGCACCGACGGCGAGGGCGTATTTCACCCCGGTCTCGATGGCGTCGGTCAGCTCCGGCATTTCGAGCCGCTTTTGCGGATTGAAGACGCACAGGATGCTGCCGCCGGCCAGAAGCAACGTCATGGGAAGGTCGAAGCCCCCGCCCAGATATTTCCAGACCACGAAGGCGATGAACGCGGCAGGAAAGGCCAGAGTCCATGGCGTGTCGCGGCGCGCGGCCCCGGCGATGACCGTGAGGCTGATGCCGCAGAAGGCGGACATGTATGGCGTGTAGCCCGAGAACAGGACCACGAGCAGGGCGACGAGCGGGATGAGATTGGCCCAGCCATCACGCCAGACCTTGCGGAACTGTGGCAGCATGTCGGCGGACAGTCCCTGAAGGTCGAGCCGGCGCGCCATCAGATGCACGACGGTGAACACGCCGACATAGTGCAGCACTGCCGGGAAGATCGCCGCGATGACGATCGTCGTGTAGGGCACCTCGAGGAACTCCGCCATGATGAACGCCGCGGCGCCCATAATGGGCGGGGTGATCTGCCCGCCGGCTGAGGCGGCGGCCTCCACTCCGCCCGCGAAGCGTCCCGGATAACCCAGCCGCTTCATGTTCGGAATGGTCAGCGCACCGGTCGAAACGGTGTTGGCCACCGAAGATCCGGAGATCGTGCCGAAGAAGGCGGACGAGACGACGGACACCTTGGCGGGCCCGCCCGTATAGCGGCCGGCCAGGATCGTGGCGTTGTCGATGAACAATTGTCCCAGTCCGGTCCGCTGGGCGATGACGCCAAACAGCACGAAGTGGAACACGATGGTCGAGACGACCCACAAGGTGACGCCGAAGATACCTTCCTGCGGGAAATACATGGAAGACACGAACGTCTTGAAACTGACGCCCGGATGCTGGAGGAGGCCGGGAAAATAGCGTCCGAACAGGGCGTAGCAGATAAAGATGCAGATGATTGCCGGCAGCACCCAGCCGAGAGTCCGCCGCGCGATGTCCAGCACCAGAATGATCAGGACCAGCCCGAAGAAGATGTCGTAGTTGTTCGGATTGCCCATCCGGAACGTCTGCTCCTCGATCCCCAAAAAGGGAATGCCGCGCCAGGCGAGGCCCAGATAGAGCGACGCAGAGACGCCGAGCACCATCAGGATGATTTCGTAGATCGGGATGTTGCCGATCCGGAAACCGCCTTTGTGTTTGCCGTATGCCCCTTCCGACCTGAAGACGGGCATGTACGCATAGATCAGAATGAAGAGACCGCACAGGTGCCAGCCCATGTGCCATTCCTCGGGCGGCAGCGCGAAGCCCGCGGTCAGGTAGTGATAAAGCGCGTAGGTGATTGCGATCGCGCGCAGGACGACATGTGCTTTCGGGGAGACGTATCGGGTCCTCGACCCCTCGTCATACTTCTCCTCGATCGCGGCGAGTTCTTCAGCGGTAAGTTCATGCTCACCGGCGGTCTTCTTGCTCATGATCTTACCCCCTTGTCGCGGGGACCGAGAAAGCCGGCTTTGCCGTGGGCGCGGCCACGTCAGGCCTGCGGCGGAACGTATCCCGCCCGTGTGCTTTCTTCCCCCTTGGACTGTGGCCGGATATGCCGGGTAGGCCGGCGGAACGGGCCTTCAGTCAGTCTTTTCAGCCGTCGCTTGGACGCTTGTATTCCGTGGTTTGTGGTGACCGGCCGGCTCGGGTTTGCCCCGCAATGGCATCGTCGCCGGCCGGTCCTTCGGGTCTAGGGAGGACCCTGTAGCTATTTGATCATGCCCTTTTCCTTGTAGAACTTCTCCGCGCCCGGATGCAGCGGGACGCCAAGGTCTTTCACGCCGTCCAAAGCGGTCTCGAGCGTGATCTGCTTGCCCTTGGCATGCCCGTTGTCGAGCATCTTGCGGGTCTGTTTGTTCCACATGGCCTTGGTGATCTCGTAGATCAGCTCTTCGGACTGATCGGCGGAAACAACCAGCAAGGCGCTGACGGCCGGGGTTTTCACCTCGTAGTCGATGCCTTCATAGACGCCGGCCGGGATCTTCGAAGGAATGTAGGCCGGGATCAGCTTGTTGATCTTCTTCAGATCGTCTTCTGTGAACGAGTGCAGATCCATGCCTTTGGTCGTCGAGAGTTGAACCATCGCGGCAACCGGCCAGCCGGCAGCATAGAAATAGGCGTCGAGCTGGCCGTCAGCCATACGTTCGGCGGACTGGCTGTTGTTCAGCTCCGCTTCATCCATGTTGTCCCGATTGACACCCCAGGCATCCAGCATCTGGAGAACGGCAACCTGTGTGCCCGAGCCGGCCTGCGCAATGCCGACCCGCTTGTCCTTCAGGTCGCCAAGGTCCTTGATCTTGCCGCCCTTCGGCAGCACGAGATGCAGGTCTTCCGGGTAGAGATTTGCGACAATCCGCAGCTTGTCGTGCGGCTTGCCCTTGAACTTGCCTTCGCCGCGATACATCGAGCGGGTGACGTCCGCCGCTGCCAGTCCGGCCTCGAGCTCGCCGTTCTGCACGGCCGCGTTGTTGAACACGGACGCCGTGGTCGATTGCGCGATTGCGATCAGTCCGGGCACGCCGCACTGGCCGCCCTTGTCGCACGGACGCGAGCCGGGCGGTGCCGAGATGCCGTTTGCGATTGTCCCGCCGATCGGGAAATAGGTTCCACCGGCACTTCCCGTGCCGATGCGGAAAAACTTCGGTTGCTGCGCCAATGCCGACCCTGCCAGCATCGAGACAACAAGGAATGCGCCGAGAGCTTTGGTGATTGGTTTCATAACTGGGCTACTCTCCCCTGGATCTGCCCTCTCATCCGGCTCCGTGAGCGCGAGAGGGACATTCAACTAGACCTTCCGATCCTAGGGGCGCAGGCTATCAATACAAATTTTTAATATCTTTATTTCTATAAATTTCTTTTATATCCTTCGCACCGTCTCCATGCGACTGGAGGGCTGCGTCCCATGAATCTCAAGCAACTCAGGGCCTTTCGCGAGGTCATGCTGACCGGCTCCATATCGGAGGCTGCGCGGAACCTGTACCGGACGCAACCGGCGATCAGCTCTCTGATTGCGAATCTTGAAGACGATCTGAATTGCGACCTGTTCATCCGCCGCGGCGGGCGCCTGCATCCCGTTCCCGAGGCGCACTATCTGCTTGAGGAGAGTGCGAGCCTGCTCAATCAGCTCGACGCGGTCGAGCGCAACATGCGGAGCCTGCGAGACCTGGAGCAGGGCGAAATCAGCATCGTGTCGATGCCGGGCCCGTCGGTCTTTCTGCTGCCGGGACTGATCAGCCGTTTCATCGAAAGCCGCACCGGTGTCCGCGTGACGTTGACGACCCGCACGTCGGCTACGGTCCAGCAGCTTCTGGCGACCCAGCAATACGATGTGGGCCTGGGGGATTTCGGTCTCATGAAGGTTCCGGAATCCGCTCTGGTCGCCCATGAGATCATCCATTGTGAATGTATGTGCGCGATGCCGGTTGACGATCCGCTTGCGGACCGGGACGTCATTACGGTGAAGGACCTCGACGGTGAGCCGATAGCCGCGCTCCACACCGAGCATGAAACCTACACCTACACCGAATCCGCCTTTCGAGAGGCTGGCTGCGCATTCAACGTCCGCTTCCAGGCGCAGTTCTACATTCCGCTGTTCACGTTCGTGGAGGCAGGCCAGGGCTATTCCATCATCGATCCGTTGAGCGCGGAAAGTTACAAGGCATACCGCAAGGACGATGCGCGGATCGTCTTCAAACCGTTCAGACCGGTCGTGCCGCTGGTCGTCTCCATCATGACCCCGGCGCACAGGTCGCTGTCACGGCTGGCAAGCGCGTTCGCGCGCGCCCTGCGTGACGAGGTCCGCCGCATCAACGATGAAGCAACCCGCCTGGGGGCTGCCGCGCAAGGGCCAGACGCCAGCCCGGCGCTGCCGTCATACTGAACGCGTTCTCAGCTCGCCTCTGACAGGCAATCGCGGATGGACGTGGCCATGTTGCGGATGAGGGTGAAGTAGAGCTCCTGTCCGTCCGGCAGCTCGGCCCCGAGCGGATCGAGGACGCCGGATTTCGCCTTGGTGCCCTCAGTCACGGTGGAAACGAGCTTCGGCTCGAACTGCGGTTCAGCGAAGACGCAGGTTACTTCGAGCGACTTCACTTTATCGCGGATTTCGCCAACGCGTTTCGCGCCGGGGATGATTTCGGGGGACACGGTGATGGAGCCTGCCGCTTTCACGCCGAACCGGTTCTCGAAATACTGGTAGGCGTCGTGGAACACCACGAAGCCCTTGTCCTTTACGCCTTCGAGTTTTTCGGAAACCTCTTTCGTCAACGCATCTAGCTTCGCCATCAGTGCTTTCGCGTTGGCCTCGTACTTGGCGGCATTGGCCGGATCGGCTTTGGCCAGGGCTTCCTCGATCTCGTGCACGAGCGCCTTGGCGTTTTGCGGATCGAGCCACACGTGGACATCGAACTCGCCGTGGTCATGGGCGTGATGGTCATGCTTGGCGTGTTCTTCCTTGCCATGGTCATGGTCATCATGCTTGGCGTCTTTTTTCTTGCCGTGGTCATGATCGTGGTGGGCGTCCGCTTTCTTCTTCGCGCCGTGGTCGTGGTCGTGATGCGCGTCCGCCTTTTTCTTTTTGCCGTGGTCGTGGTCGTGATCCGCATGGGCCTTCTTCTTGGCGCCGTGATCATGATCGTCATGCTTGTCTGCCGTCTTGTGGTCGCCATGCTCCTCATGGCCATGAGCCTCGAACGGACCGCCTTCGCGGAACGGCAGCTTTTTCAAGTCGTGTGCATTCATCAGCGTCACCGATTTGGCGTTGGATGCAACCGTACCGATGGGTTTTTCGAGGAATGCCTCCAGGTCCGGCCCCATCCAGAACACAACGTCGGCGCCTGCAAGGGCCTTCGCCTTGGAGGGCTTCAGCGCGTAGGTGTGCGGCGAACCGGCACCCTCGACGATCAGCGTCGGCGTGCCAACGCCATCCATCACCCCGGACACCAGCGAGTGGACCGGTTTGATCGACACAACGACATTGGGATCCGCCTGCGCGGCAAGGGTTGAAGCAACAAGTCCAAAGGCGGCCACGAGAGGTGTTTTGAGCCGGATCATGACATCTTCCTTCTGTCAAAAACCGCAGTTTTTCGGGGGGATTTGCGGTACGTTATACAATCACGCTGTTGCGTAATGATATAACGTGTGCAAAAAGGGCCCGCAATATGAAATCGCCCGGTCGCGCCGCGAAAACGCTGGAACGCCCATGCTGAAAAAGGCAAACGCCCTTGTTTCGCTCTCCGGGGCCGGTATCGAACGTTCCGGGCGATGGCTCGTGCGCGGTGTCGACCTTGTGGTCGAGCCGGGCGAAATCGTCACACTGATCGGCCCCAACGGTTCCGGAAAATCGATGACGGCCAAGATGGCGCTCGGCATCCTGAAACCGGACGAGGGCGTTGCCGACCGCCGCGCCGGTCTGACCGTCGGCTATGTGCCTCAGAGGATTGCCATCGACTGGACGCTGCCGCTGACGGTTGAGCGTTTCATGCATCTGACCGGCTGGGTCGAGCCGGAAGAAGTGGACGCGGCGATGGAGGCGACGGGCATTGCAAATTTACGCCACGCGGAAGTGCGGACATTGTCCGGTGGCGAGTTCCAGCGAGTGATGCTGGCACGTGCGATTGCGCGCCGGCCTGACCTGCTGGTGCTGGATGAGCCGGTTCAGGGCGTCGATTTCACGGGCGAGATCGCGCTCTATGACCTTATCACCGAGATTCATAAGGAACTCGGATGCGGCGTGCTGTTGATCTCCCACGATCTCCACGTGGTCATGGCGGCAACCGACCGCGTGATCTGCCTCAACGGCCATGTCTGCTGTTCCGGCACGCCGACAGATGTCGCCTCCAGCGAGGCATATCTCAAGCTTTTCGGTAGCCGCGCGGCCTCCACGCTGGCCGTCTACGAGCATCGCCACGACCACACGCATCTGCCGGACGGACGGGTCCGCCACGCGGACGGTTCGATCACCGATCACTGCCACCCGGGCGACGGGCATCACGGCGATCATGCGCCGTCGCATCCGCCAGAGCGGTCGCGTTCGCCGGAGACGGGCAGGGAGGCTTGACATGCTGGACGATTTCTTCATGCGGGCTCTGGTTGCGGGGATCGGCGTCGCCATCGTCGCCGGGCCGCTTGGCTGTTTCATTGTCTGGCGCCGTCTCGCCTATTTCGGGGACACGCTGTCCCATGCGGCATTGCTTGGCGTCGCGCTCGCGTTCCTGCTGCAGCTCAACATCACGTTGGCGGTCTTCACCGTCTCAGCGGGCGTCGCTCTGGCGCTGCTCATGCTGCAGGCACGCGCCAGCCTGTCGTCGGATTCACTGCTCGGTCTCCTTGCCCATTCAGCATTGGCCATCGGCCTTGTCGTCCTGGCGTTCATGACCTGGGTGCGCATCGACCTGATGGGCTTCCTCTTCGGCGACATTCTCGCGGTATCGACGACGGACATTCTGGTAATATATATCGGTGGTGCGCTTGTACTGGGCGTTCTGGCGGCGATCTGGCGGCCGCTGTTCGCCGCAACTGTCAACCGCGAACTGGCCGACGCGGAAGGTCTGAATGTGGACCGTGCGAATTTCATCTTCATGCTGCTCATGGCTGGTGTGATCGCGATCTCCATGAAGATCGTCGGGGTCCTGCTGATCACAGCGATGCTGATCATCCCGGCGGCGGCGGCGCGCCGCTTTGCGTCGGGTCCGGAGCAGATGGCGCTTCTCGCCGCTCTCATCGGCGTTGTGTCCGTGGTTGGCGGTCTTTACGGTTCGCTGCATTGGGACACGCCGTCGGGTCCGAGTATTGTCGTCGCAGCGCTTGTGCTGTTCATTCTCAGCATCTCGCCGCTGGCCAACCTGATCGGTGCGAACAAGCCCGCCCGGCCCGTATCGGATGAGAGTTGAAGAACATGGCGCATGACCCGCACGCATACCCTGATCTGACCAAGAACCAGTCGCTGGTGATGGGGGCCTTGTCCGAAGCCAAGGCGCCGCTCAGTGCCTACAAGATCCTGGATCAGCTGCGCGAACACGGGTTCCGGGCGCCGCTGCAGGTCTACCGGGCGCTCGACAAGCTGGTGGAGTTCGGCATGGTGCACCGGCTGGAGAGCCTGAACGCGTTTGTCGCATGCCGTCATCCCAGGTGCGACGCGCACGAGGTCATCGCCTTCACGATCTGCGAGTCCTGCGGACAGGTTGTAGAGTTTTCCGATAATTCACTCACGCGCCGGTTGAAAAGTCTTGTCAGGGAAACCGGGTTTCTGCCGAAGAAGACGACGATTGAATTGCGCGGCATCTGCCGGGCGTGCGCCGCCTGACGCAATCTCTCACATTTCCTTCAGATGCGCCTCGAAAGCCTCCCGGCAGTGGGGCGGAACGGGCTCCGACTGCTGGGTCTCGATGTTGAAGTAGACGTAGGTTGCCGTGCCCGTTGCGCAGTGGCGTTCGCCCTGCCAGATCTCCTCATAGAGCGTGAAGCTTTTGGTGCCGATGCGTTCGACCCAGATGCGCACCTGTACGTCGTCGTGGAGATAGATCTGGTCGAGATAGTCCACGTTCATGTTGACGAGCGTGGCGCGCCAGCGCGCAAACGACAGGTCTGGCGTCAGGATACGGAATATCTCGCGGCGGCCCGCTTCAAACCAGACGGGGACGAACACATTGTTGATGTGGCCGGCGCCGTCGGTTTCCGACACGCGTGGTGTGATCGTGGTTTCGAACATTGCGTCAGGCGGCCGTCCAGCCGCCGTCGACGACCAGGGCCGATCCGGTTACCAGCGACGAGGCATCGGACGCCAGATATACGACCGCGCCCATAACATCCTCGACCTGTCCGATGCGTCCCAGCGCGATCTTGTCGGTCACCAGTTTCCGGAATGAGGCATCCTCGAGCGATTTCGCCGTCAGGTCCGTCTCGATGAAGGTGGGGCAGATCGTGTTGACGCGGATGCCGTGATCGCCGAGTTCCCAGGACAGGGCCTTGGTCATGCCCTCGATGGCGTGTTTGGTTGCGCAATAGATGGTCCGCTTCGGTCCGCCGACAAGACCCATCTGCGAGGAGATGTTGATGATCGATCCGGGCAGGCCGGCGTCGATCAATCCCTTGATCACCGCACGGGCCACGAACACCGCGGAGCGGACATTGGTGTCGGCGATCGCGTCGTAATCCTCCTCGGTGAGGTCGACGAGGTCGGCCGGCCGGTTCATGCCGGCATTGTTGACGAGGATCTGGAACGGCCCGTGCGCCGTGATCTCTTCGTTGACCCGCGCCGTATCGGTCACGTCAAGGGCGATGGCTTCCGCCCGCTGCCCGCGCGCGCGAATGGCCTCCGCGACGGCCTCCACCCGATCGGCGCTGCGTGCCGCGAGCACCACGTCGGCGCCGAATTCGGCAAGCGCGGCCGCCATGGCGAGCCCGAGACCACGGCTGGCGCCCGTCACCAGGGCGCGGCGCCCATCGAGACGAAAACTGGGCGTTTGCGGCAGCTTCACGGCCTGGGTCATCGTTTCTCCACAACGCCATAGGGCGCCACATTGCTGCCACCGTAGCGGCGCACGCGGATGTTCGCCTGTTCCGCATGTCCGGAAAAGCCCTCGATGGCGCATAGCCGCGAACAGTAACTGCCGATCATCGCCGATGCCTCGTCGGTCAGAACCTTCTGATAGGTGCAGGTCTTCATGAACTTGCCCACCCACAGACCGCCGGTATAGCGGGCCGCCTGCTTGGTGGGAAGGGTGTGGTTGGTGCCGATGACCTTGTCGCCGTAGGACACGTTGGTCCGGGGCCCGAGAAACAGGGCGCCATAATTGCTCATGTTCTCGGCGAAGTAGTCCGGGTCCGACGTCATGACCTGAACATGCTCGTAGGCCAGCCTGTCCGCTTCCTCGGCCATTTCCTCCAGCGTGTCGCAGACGGTGACCGAGCCGTAGTCGGTCCAGGCGGCGCGGGCAATGTCCGCCGTGGGGAGGATCGCGAGCTGACGTTCGACCTCGGCAATGGTCTCCTCGGCTAGCTTTTTCGAGTTCGTCAGAAGCGCTGCCGGAGAGGTCGGCCCGTGCTCGGCCTGGCCGAGCAGATCGACGGCGCAGATTTCGGCGTCCACGCTGTCATCGGCAATGACAAGGGTTTCCGTGGGTCCGGCGAACAGGTCGATCCCGACCCGTCCGAACAGCTGCCGCTTGGCCTCGGCCACGAACATGTTGCCCGGGCCAACCAGCATGTCGACCGGGTCGACGGTCTGGGTGCCGAGCGCCATGGCTCCGACCGCCTGTACGCCGCCAAGAACCAGGATTTCGTCGGCGCCTGCCATGTGCATCGCCGCGACGATCGCCGGATGGGGCTCGCCTTCATGCGGTGGTGCCGACGCTACGATCCGCTTCACGCCGGCAACCTTGGCGGTGACGACGCTCATATGCGCCGACGCGACCATCGGGTATTTGCCGCCCGGCACGTAGCAGCCGACCGAATTCACCGGCACGTTCTTGTGGCCGAGGACGACGCCGGGGAGGGTCTCGACCTCAAGGTCCTTCAGGCATTCCTTCTGCTTTTCGGAGAAATTGCGGACCTGCGCCTGTGCGAATCTGATGTCGTCGATATCGTTGGGCGAGACCTTAGCGATGGCTGTGTCAATCTCGTCGGGCGTCAGCCGGAACTCCTGGCGGGCGTCGCCGTCGAACTTCTCCGCAAGCTCGCGCACGGCCTCGTCGCCGCGCTTCTCGATATCAGCAAGGATGCCCTCGACGGTCTGGCGGACCTGCGTGTCGGCCTCCGCGACATCGGCCGCGCTCCGGCCACGCTTGAGATGGGTGATCATCTGTGTTCCTCAAAAACTCGTGTCGGTTCAGTGAATGTCCCTGGCGGCGCCCATCGCGGCCTTGAGCTTCTCCACGTCGAAATCCGGCGCCTTGGCCGCTTCGAGGATTTTTGCCTCGCGCCGGGCGATGAGATCAACCGCTTCGGGGATCTTTTTTACGACCTCGGCAGGAATCATCACGGCTCCATGCCGGTCGGCGTGCACGATATCGTCGGTCGACACGGTCAGGCCGTAGACCGTGACCTGACAGTCGATGTCGACCACGTGGACAAAGGCATGGCTCGGCCCGACCTCGCCGCCGAGCAGGTTGAACCCGCGTGCGCTGTCGGTCACATCGCGGAACGAACCGTTGGTCACGGCACCAACGCATTTCAGGCCCTTGTGAATGTTGGTCTGTACTTCGCCCCAGAACGCGCCGATGCCGGGACGCGGGTCAAGGTCCTGGATGACGACGATGGTCGGCTGCGGGTCGCGGGCGACATATTCATAGTAGGCAGTGCGCTTGGCGGCGCTTTCCTCGGCCGTTTCGTTTGGCGGTTCGGCGGCGCGGATGGTGGCCGTGCGGGCGAAGCCGCAGACGGGGGGCAGGTCAGGGTCGAGCGGGACCAGCGGTTCGGTGGTGAAACCGTGCCCGCGCCGTTCCGGCACGACGAGTTCGAGCGCGTTGCAGATGGTGGGCGTGTCCCACTTGGTCAGGATCGCCAGGTCGTCAGCCGTCAATTGCGTCATTCGTCCTCTCCCGTGAGCGTTCGCGCGGCATGTCCGCACGCCCCACAATCTTCAGTCAGTCTGGTTCAGTAAATTTCGGGCTCCCGAACCGGCGCCCCGAAATCGGTCTTCAGGAAGTCAAAATCACATCCGTCCGGCGCCTGCTCGATATGCCGGGAGAACATGAAACCGTAGCCCCGTTCGAACCGCGGTGGCAGTGGCTTCCATTCCGCCCGCCTGCGCTCCAGCTCCGCGTCGTCGACCTCCATCGAGATCCGCCGGTTTTCCACATCGACCGTGACCATGTCGCCGGTTTTGACGAGCGCCAGCCCGCCCCCGACATAGGATTCCGGCGCTATATGGAGGACGCAGGCGCCGTAGCTGGTGCCGCTCATGCGCGCATCGGACATGCGGAGCATATCCCGGACACCCTGCTTCACCAGCTTGGTCGGCACCGGCAGCATGCCCCATTCCGGCATACCGGGTCCGCCCTTGGGTCCTGCGTTTCGCAGGATCAGGATCGTGTCCGCGGTAGCGTCGATGTTCTCGTCATTGATCGCCGCCTTCATCGACGGATAGTCGTCGAACACAAGCGCAGGTCCCGTGTGCTTGAGGAACCGGCTGTCCATGGCAGAGACTTTCATGATGCAGCCGTCGGGCGCCAGATTGCCCTTGAGGACGACGAGGGCGCCGGAAGGATAGATCGGGTTGTCGAGGGTTCGGATAACGTCGTCGTTGTAGACTTCGGCGCCCGCTATGTTTTCACCGACGGTCTTGCCGTTGACTGTCTTGGCCGAGCCGTCGAGGAACTTCTCGATGCGCTTCAGCATCGCCTTCAGACCGCCGGCATAATAGAAATCCTCCATCAGATAGGTGTCGCCATTGGGCCTGATGTTGGCGATCACGGGCACGTCCCGGCCGATGCGGTCGAAGTCATCCACGCTGATGTCGAATCCGGCGCGCCGTCCCATCGCGACGACATGGATGATGGCGTTAGTCGAACAGCCCATTGCCATAGCGGCTGCAATGGCGTTCTCGAACGAGGATCGGCTCAGCATGTCGCTTGGCTTGAGGTCCTCCCACGCCATCTCGACAATGCGCCGGCCCGTTTGCGTCGCCAGGCGGATATGATTGGCGTCGGGTGCGGGAATGGAGGCTCCGCCTGGAAGGATCAACCCCAAACACTCGGCGATCGATGTCATGGTGGATGCGGTGCCCATTGTCATGCAATGGCCGAAGGAACGGGCAATCCCTTCCTCAACTTCTCGCCAGTCATCCTCCGTGATCTTTCCGGCCCGCAGCTCGTCGTAATACTTCCATGTGTCCGAACCGCTGCCGAGCGGCCTGCCCTTCCAGTTGCCGCGCAGCATCGGGCCGGCGGGAAAGAAAATCGCCGGCAGATCCATGGAGATCGCACCCATGAGCAGTCCCGGCGTCGTCTTGTCACAACCGCCCATGAGTACGCAGGCATCCACCGGATGCGAGCGCAGGAGTTCCTCGGTCTCCATGGCAAGGAAGTTGCGGTACATCATGGTCGTCGGCTTGACCATGGGTTCGGCGAGCGAGATTGCCGGCAGCTCGATGGGGAAGCCGCCCGCCTGCAGGATGCCGCGTTTCACATGCTCGACACGGTCCTTGAAATGGATGTGGCAATGGCTGATGTCCGACCAGGTGTTGATGATGCCGATGACCGGCTTGCCGGACCAGTCCTGGGCGTCGTAGCCCATCTGCATGGTTCTCGAGCGATGGCCGAAGGACCGAAGGTCGTCGACTCCATACCAGCGGTGGCTACGAAATTGCTCGTAGTTCTTCTTGTTCTTGATGGTCATGGCGAACGCCGTTCGGCTCGATCAGGCGAAACCGTCAGCCAGGGCGAACATGAACAAGATCAGGCCCAGGCCAATCAACAGGCCGGCAATGCCGGTTGCAACGCCGTAGTAATTGCTGTCGAGACCGCCCGGTTCCTCAAGATCGTCGTGCAACTCTTTGGACAAGACTCCGTTCTCCTAAGACCTGACCACCCCTAGTTCAGGGCCTGGGGCAGCCACAATGCGATTTGCGGAATGAACATGACCAGCAGCATGCCCGTGATCTGCAGGAAAATGAACGGGATCACGCTGATGAAGATCTCCTGAAGCGTAATGTCCTTCGGCGCCACGGACTTGAGCCAGAAACAGGCCGGTCCGAAAGGCGGCGACAGGAAATAGATCTGGATGTTCATGACGAACAGGATGCCGAACCAGACCGCCGCCCATTCCGGCGTCATACCCAGTTCCGGCGCCAGGTCGCGCACCACCGGTGCAAAGACCGGCACGGTGATGAAGATGATCGCGATCCACTCCATGAAGGTGCCGAGGATGACCAGGATCGCCATCATGACGAAGATCGTGCCGAGCGCCCCGAGGCCGGCGCCCTTGATCAATTCACGCATGAACTCGGAACCGCCGATCAGATTGTACAGTCCGACAAAGGCGACGGCTCCCAGGATCAGCCAGATGATCGTGCCGACGACGGCCATGGTGTTGGCTAGGCAGTCCCGCAAAAGGGCGTAATTGAACTTGAACCGCACGGCGGCGACCGCAATGGCGCCGAAGACGCCGACGGCGGCAGCTTCCGTCACGCTGGTGATGCCGCCGTAGATCGACCCCATGACACAGGTGATGAGCGCGATGCACATGCCGACGGCCGCGATCTGATGACGGCCGAGCTTGGCCTCGGTGCCGGTCTTTTCAGCGATTTCCGCAGCGGTCGGGGCGAGCGAAGGGTTCAGGTTGCAGCGAATGAGCACGTAGGACACGTAGAACGTCGCCAGCATCAGGCCCGGAACGAAGCCCGCGGTGAACAGATCGCCGATGCCGACATTGGCGCTCAGACCATAGACGATCATGACGATGGATGGCGGGATAAGGGTGGCGAGGGCGCCCGCGGCACAGATCAGGCCGATTGTGAGTTTCCGGTCGTAGCCGAGACGCAGCATCTGCGGCAGCGCCACCAGGCCGAGCATCACGATCTCGCCGCCCATGACGCCCGACATGGCGGCCAGGATGACGGCGACGATGGTCGTCTGCAGGGCGACACCGCCGCGCAGGCCGCCGGCGAAAATGGACATGGCGTCGAACAGGTCCTGGGCAATGCCCGCGCGTTCCAGGATGGACGCCATCAGAACGAAGAACGGCACGGCGACCAGCGGATATTTCTCCAGCAGATCGACGGCATTGGTCGAAACCAGATACATGCCCTGCAGGCCGTAAAACGCGATCGCGCAGCACACCGAGATGATCAGGGTCACGATTCCGAGCGGCATGCCCGTCATCATCAGGAGCAGCAATGCGGCGACGATCACCATCGAAATGGTGGCAATGCCGACGGCGTCCCGGTCGACGCGGAATTGATCAAAAAAGGCGCTGGATCTCTCGAACAGGTAGTCCTGAAGGTTGACCCACATCCCGCCGGGCTGACCATAGTGTGCAAGGATCTGGATCAGCAGCCGGCCGCACAGCAGGGCCAGCACCGCCAGGACCATGACTTGAAAGAACTTGGTCTGGAAATGGCGGCTCAGATTGACCAGCAACTGGCATAGATAGAGAAACAGCCCGGAGAACAGCACTGTCTTCACGAGAAGCGGCAGGGGTGAGTTCCAGGCCGTACCGCCGCGCTCGGTAAGGTCGATGCTCTCCATCGCGCGGACTAGCGTATCCGACGCCAGCATATAGAGCGCGAACACGCCCACGACCATCGCAAACAGGTCGAGCCACCAGCGCGCCCGTTCCGGTGCCATCAGATAAAGAACGGTGATGCCGATGTGGCGTTTCTGCAGGGTGACGAACCCGGCCGACATCATCCAGGCGAAGGCGCAGAGCACCATCACCACCTCGAACACCCATTGTGTCGGCGCGTGGAAAACGTAGCGGGAGATGACTTCATAGAGCGTGCAGGCGGCAGCCAGAATGTACAGGTTGCCGACGCTGAGCCCGAGAAACCGGCTCACGTGATCGACGGACCGGGAGAAGCTTGCGCCTACCGGAGCACCGACAAGCCGCTCGGTGATATTTGTTGCCATCGTCCCATCCCCCACAGATGGCTCAAAAAGACGTATCTGAGACGAATTATGCGTCGCCGCGCCCCAGGTGAGGCGCGGCGGTGCGATAGTGGATTCAGTCTTTCAGCAATCCGCTGGAGCGCATGTATTTCAGGTGCGCGTCCAGGGCTTCCTTGGCCATCGGCGACTTCTTGGCGAAGTCTTCCCAGGCGCCGACCGCGATCTCGCGGAACTTGGCCCGCTCTTCCTTGGGCCAGTCGATGATGGTGACATCACCGCCCTTGCGCTGGGCGTCGGCGATCTTCTGGTCCTCAATATCCGCCTCGCGGCGCATTGCGTCGTAGGCGGCCTGATACCAGACTTCCAACGCGGCCTGTCCTTCCGGTCCGAGGCTGTCCCAGACCTTCTTGTTCACGATGAACTGCAGAACGGCCATGGAGTGAATGCCCGGATAGATCGGATATTTGGCGACCTTGTACATGCCGTGGGCGTCGTTATTGACGTGCGCCGAGGCGTCGGCCGCATCGATGACCTTCTTCTCAAGCGCGGTGTACACCTCGGAGAACGGCAGCGAGACCGGAGCCGCGCCGACACGTTTGAAGACTTCAGCGGCAAGGCCTTCCGGCGAACGGACTTTCACACCCGCGAAGTCCGCGACGCCCTTGATCGGAACCGTCGAAACGAACGCTTCCTTGGCGTACGGGCCACAGCCGACAACGTGCACCTTCCCTTTGGTGTACTTGTCGTAGAGCTTTTGCAGTATTTCCTTGCCTCCGCCGTACTGGCAGAAGGTCCGGACCTGGTCGACCGTGTCGTAACCGGCAATCAGGTCGCCGATGATGGCGAATGCCGGGTCACGGCCGGAGAAGTAGGAAACGGCGTTCAGATCGCCGTCGAGAATGCCGTTGGCAACCGCATCGATGGTTTCACGATGGGGCACGACGGACTTGGTCGGCAGGACGTCGATCTCGATCTTCCCACCGGACATGGTTTTGAGCTTCGGAGCCCATTTGTCGGTCATGAAACGATGGGCCCAGTCTCCGGCTTTCGAGCTGGCTTGGACCTTGAGCTCCTTGGCGGTCGCATCATGCGCGACGGACGCAAGGAGCAGTGCGCCGACTGACAGCGCAAGCAATGCTTTCTTGAACACGAATGTCCCCTCCCGAA
>JANQLP010000184.1 GCA_028280515.1 Hyphomicrobiales bacterium | reverse complement strand
CGTGTCGGAGGCAACTCGGATGGTGACTTCGGCTTGGGCGTATGAGGTCATCATCGCGCCGGCCAGGACAACCGCACAACCGAGGGTTGCCAGTCGCTTGCCGATTCTCCGGCACAACGACGACTTAAACTTCAATGACATCTAGGCGTACTCCTTCCAGAAACCCTGTACAGTACACGTCTGTTTCGGTGCGGGCCGTTGTGCCACCTGGCCGCGTGACCCGCTATGTCGAACGTGCATGGCAGACTTGCACCAAGCGCATGCAAAAGACAAGCCCATAAGGCAGGATAAATCAGGGAAAACAGTCGGCTTTGAGAGCCGCTTTACGGATGAGAACTCCACTTGTATCGCGGGCGAACGTTTGAATTCCGACGTTTCCTGCGATGAAGGGCCGGCCCCTTGCACACTTCACTACCTGCACACGGTGCCTGAGGTTTGCGGCGACACGATGTTTTCCAACAAGCACGGCGTAGCGATTACAACCGCCGCGCGTTCTGATGTGACTGAATGCGGTGGCCACACCTGCAATATCCCGACCTGACGGGAGTGATATCCGACAATAGGCTCACATGGACTGCCTCGCTGAGCACAGGGGACGATTGCGCCCGTTCTCTGCACATGCCAGCAAATGGCGCTAGGCAAACACCCTGCCCGAGCCATCAAAGGGTTGCTCTCTGGGCCAAAGCTGATGTGAAAAGCCGCATCTGTCGCGTTGCAGCCTTTTGGTGCGGACGGCGGGACTCGAACCCGCACGGGAGTCACCTCCCTCGGGATTTTAAGTCCCGTGTGTCTACCAGTTCCACCACGTCCGCATGCGCATCATGGCACAAAAGGGATAGCGCCGCTGAACCCGCCTGCCAAGGCCGCGCGATCCAAGAGCAAGTGCCGGCAGGCATACTCCGACTGATCCTGCGCATGAACGATCGACAGCACCGTAACTGAAAGAGTTCGGCGATTTCATCGTGAACCTTTTGCCGGCCCACCACGACATACCGGGCGCGCCCCTCTTTAAGGCATTGGGGTGGCCAAGCATCGGAAAGGAAGCTTCATGACAAAAGTCTCCCTATTGACGGCTGCGGCGCTGCTCACCACAGCCATGCTATCGATGGCTAGCATCCCAGCCAGTGCAAAGGCGTATTGTGTCTACTCCATAGAGGACATCCACGGGAAACGTGTGTCCGCAGCCGGAACGCACCGAAAGAAAATGAGCACGGCGTGTGACCGGGCGAGACGTCAGTGCAACCGCCAGCTCAAACGCAAACGCAATCGAGGCGAATTCGGCCGTTCGAAGGGCTCCTCGACCAGTTGTGTGCGCATAGCGGCCGAGCACAGATGAGGTCTTGGCGGGGGCCGATGGCCCCCGCCTGCCAAAACCGGGCGACTCAAAAGCGATCTCCGCCGTGCCTACTCCGACCGGTCCTGCGCATGTACGACCGACAGCGCGGTCATGTTGACCACGCCCCGCGCCGTCACCGACGGAGTGAGGATGTGCGCCGGCTGCGCCGCACCGAGCAGGATCGGCCCCACGGGCAGAGCATCGGCCATGCCCTTGAGGAGCTGATAGGAGATATTCGCCGCATCGAGATCAGGCATGATCAGCACGTTGGCTTCGCCGGTCAGTTTCGAGTTCGGGAACAGCCGCAGCCGGTAAGCTTCATCGAGAGCGGCATCGCCGTGCATCTCTCCCTCAACCTCGAGCTTGGAGTCTTTCGCGTGCAGAAGGTCGAGCGCGTCGCGCATCTTCTGCGCGCTCTTGGCGTTCGAGCTGCCGAAGCTCGAATGCGACAGGAGCGCGATCCGCGGGGTGATACCGAACCGCCGCACATGTTCGGCCGTCAGCAGTGCCATCTCGGCGATCTCGTCGGCACTCGGGTCGACCGACACGTAGGTGTCAGCGAGGAAATATGCCCCCTTCGGCAGAATCACCAGGCTGAGCGCGGAAAAGTCACGCACGCCCGGCGCTAGGCCGATCACCTCGCCGATGTGCTTCAAATGTCGCATGTAACGCCCGTACAGGCCGCAGATCATCGCGTCGGCCTCCCCCCGGCGCACGGCCAGGGCCGCGATCACCGACGTGCGGGTGCGGACGATGGTGCGGGCGATCTCCGGCGTGATGCCCTTGCGGCAGGTGAGGTTGTAATAGGTGTCGACATAGTCGCGGTAACGCGGATCGCTCTCGGGGTTGACCAGTTCGAAGTCCTTGCCGGGGCGGATTTTCAACCCGTGCCGCTCCAACTGGGATTCGACGACCTCCGGCCGGCCGATCAGGATGGGCACCGCGAGACCGTCTTCGAGCACGACCTGGGCGGCGCGCAGGATGCGCTCATCCTCGCCTTCCGCATATATGACACGCTTCGGATCGCTCTTTGCCGTCTCGAACACGGGTTTCATGATCGAGCCCGAACGGAAGATAAAGCGGTTCAGTTGCTCCTCATATGCGTCGAAATCCTCGATCGGCCGCGTCGCCACGCCGCTGTCCATGGCTGCACGCGCCACGGCGGGCGCGATCCGCAGGATCAGCCGCGGATCGAACGGCGACGGGATGAGATAGTCCGGACCGAAGACATGGACCGCCTGTTCGTATGCCGCGGCGGCGACATCGGAGGAGGCTTCATGGGTCAGGGCGGCAATGGCTTCGACCGCAGCAATCTTCATCTTCTCGTTGATCGCGGTTGCGCCGACATCGAGCGCGCCACGGAAGATGAAGGGAAAGCACAGAACATTGTTGACCTGGTTGGGATAGTCGGAGCGTCCCGTGCAGATCATCGCGCTCGGCGCCGCCTCGCGCGCCGCCTCCGGGGTGATCTCCGGGTTCGGGTTGGCCAGCGCCAGAATGAGCGGCTTCTTCGCCATCCGTTTCACCATCTCCGGCTTCAGGACCCCCCCGGCGGACAGGCCCAGAAAGATGTCCGCCTTGTCGATGACCTCGCCCAGTTTCCGTTTGTCCGTCTTCTGGGCGAAGGCGGATTTCCATTTGTCCATGCCTTTCCGGCGACCCTCAAAGACCACGCCGTCGATGTCGGTAACCCAGATGTTCTTCCTCTTGGCGCCGAGTTCGATGAGCAGGTTGAGGCAGGCGAGCGCTGCGGCACCTGCGCCCGAGGTCACGATCTTCGCCTTGGACAATTGCTTCTTCGCCAGCTTCAGTCCGTTGCGAATGGCGGCGCAGACGATAATCGCCGTTCCGTGCTGGTCGTCGTGGAAGACCGGGATGTTCATCTGCTCACGCAGGCAATCCTCGATCTCGAAGCACTCGGGCGCCTTGATGTCCTCAAGGTTGATGCCGCCGAAGGTCGGCTCCAGCGCCGAGACCACGTCGCAGAACCGCGTAACCTCGAGCGCATCCACCTCGATGTCGAACACATCGATGCCGGCGAACTTTTTGAACAAGACCGCCTTGCCTTCCATCACCGGTTTGGACGCGAGCGGCCCGATTGCGCCGAGGCCGAGTACGGCCGTGCCGTTGCTCACCACGGCGACGAGGTTGGAGCGCGTCGTAAGATTGGCGGCTTCCGAGGGATTCTCGGCGATGGCCTCGCATGCCGACGCCACACCGGGCGAATAGGCCAGAGCCAGGTCGCGCTGGTTCACCAGCGGCTTGGTGGCCTTGATCTCCAGTTTCCCAGGTTTTGGCTGCGAGTGATAGAAAAGCGCGCCGGATTTCAACTCATCCGACAGGTCCGACATCTGGCTTGGCATGCGGCGTCCCCCCTCATGAACATGCGCGTCTTCGTTTTCTGAGAGCTTAGGGAATTCGCCGCCGCGAATCTACGACATCTGTCGTCAGGTCTTCGGCAAACTCAGCCGGATGTTGAGGTCTTTCAGCTGCTCGGGTGAGACCTCGCTCGGCGCGCCCATGAGCAGGTCTTCGGCCTGCTGGTTCATGGGGAACATGGTCACCTCGCGGATATTGTCGGTGCCGCACAGCAGCATGACGATGCGGTCAATGCCCGGAGCGATGCCGCCGTGGGGCGGCGCGCCGTACTGGAGCGCGCGGAGCATGCCGCCGAACTCCGCCTCCAGCACGTCCTCGTCGTAACCGGCAATGGCGAACGCCTTCTTCATGATCTCGGGCTTATGGTTCCGAATGGCACCGCTGGAGAGTTCAACGCCGTTGCACACAATGTCGTACTGATACGCCAGGACCTCGAGCGGATCCTGGGTTTCCAGCGCCTTAAGTCCACCCTGCGGCATCGAGAAGGGATTGTGCGAGAACTCGATCTTCTTCGCCTCATCGTGCCACTCATACATCGGGTAGTCGACGATCCAGCAGAACTCGAACCGATCCTCGTCAATGAGTTCCAGTTCCTCCCCGACGCGCGTGCGCGCATGCCCGGCGAAATCGGCAAAGTCCTTCGGGATACCGGCGACGAAAAACACCGCGTCGCCGTCCGCAAGGCCAAGCTCCGTCCGCAAGGCTTCGGTCCGGTCCGCACCGATGTTCTTGGCGATGGGGCCCGCCCCTTCGCCCTCGCGGAAGAAGATGTAGCCGAGGCCCGGCTGGCCCTCGCCTTGCGCCCATGAGTTCATGCGGTCGCAGAAGGCGCGGCTGCCGCCGCCTTTGGCGGGAATGGCCCACACTTCGGCATTCTCGAACCACGCGCGGCCATCCTTATGCTTGTCGAGAAGACCGGCGAAGATCTTGAAACCCGACCCGCGGAAGTGTTCCGAGACATCGCTCAGTTCGATGGGGTTGCGGAGATCCGGCTTGTCGGAGCCGTATTTGCGCATCGACTCCTTATAGGGAATGCGCGGGAACTCCTGCGGCACCGGCTTGCCGTCACCGAATTCCTCAAACAGCCCCCGCAACACGGGCTCAACCGCGTTGAATACATCTTCCTGCGTGACGAAACTCATTTCCACGTCGAGCTGGTAGAACTCGCCCGGTGACCGGTCGGCCCGGGCGTCCTCGTCGCGGAAACACGGTGCGATCTGGAAATACCGGTCAAACCCGGCGATCATCACCAGCTGTTTGAACTGTTGCGGTGCCTGGGGCAGCGCGTAGAACTTGCCGGGATGCAGGCGCGACGGCACCAGGAAATCGCGCGCACCTTCCGGCGACGATGCCGTCAGAATGGGCGTCTGAAACTCGAAAAACCCGGCCTCGATCATACGCCGGCGGATCGAGGAAATAATGTCGCCACGGCGCGCAATGCGCGCATGCAATCCCTCGCGGCGCAAATCCAGAAACCGGTATTTGAGGCGGATGTCCTCCGGATAATGCGGCTCGCCGAACACCGGCAGCGGCAGCTCTTCCGCCGCGGAAAGCACCTCCAGCGAGGAGATACGGACTTCAACTTCACCGGTGGGCAGTTTCGGATTGACCGTTTCTTCCGACCGCGCATCGACACGCCCGTCGACGCGGATGACCCATTCCGCATGCAACTGCTCGGCTTTGGCAAACTCGGCATTTTCGGGTTCGATGACACACTGGGTCAGGCCGTAATGGTCGCGCAGATCGATGAACAGCAACCCGCCGTGGTCGCGCACGCGGTGCACCCAGCCTGAAAGGCGCACTTCGGCGCCCACATCGCCTTTCCTCAACTCAGAGCAAGTGTGTGTCCGGTATGCGTGCATAACGTGTCCTGATTGTCCAAATGATGGGCCGCCCGGAGCCTGCGCGCGCCGTTGCCGTGAGGTGGAATCCCAGCGCGGGTCACTGTCCGAAAAAGTTCCGGTGGAACGCGCGCGAAAAGCGCATGGAGGCGCCGGTTTGTCAAGGTTTTGCCGCCCGAAACATGCCGATCGGCCACACGCCGAAAGGCGGTAACCGTTTGATCGCAATCAAAACATGTAGATGCGCCACGCTTATGATGCGATACGAAAGCGGGCACACCGCGGCCAATGTGAAAAGGAAAGCCGATGTTCAAGAAAATCCTGATTCCTGTTGACCTCTCCGCTGCAGAAAAAGGCAAGATCATGATCGACGCCGCCGCAAAGGTCGGCGGCGACTCCACAAAAATCCTGCTGTTGAATGTGGTCGAGGACATACCCGCCTATGTGGCTTCCGAACTGCCGCGGGGTATCCTGGAAACGACGCGCGAAAACGCCGAGACACAGCTTGAGGATATGGCGAGCGCCTCAGGCCGCAAGATGGACACGGAAGTGCGGGCAGGCAGTCCGGCGACCGCGATCCTCGATGCCGCCGAGCAAATCGAGGCCGACCTGATTATCGTCGCCTCGCACCGCCCCGGATTGCAGGACTACCTGCTCGGCTCGACGGCAGGCCGCGTCGTCCGTCACGCCAAGTGCTCTGTTCTGGTGCTGCGGTAAATCAGAGGACCGCGCGTCGAGGGAGCTGGCTGCCGCCTATTCGGAGACGCCGCTCAGAAACTGAATCCCGGCGGACCCTTCCGCGCGCCACATGATGCGCCCGACGAAGGTCTCGTTCAGGCCGCGAATCGTGAGCAGGACTTCGTCCGGAATCAGATCGACCTGATCGCAGAGGATCTTGCATCCGGACCGGCTCGTGTCCTGGATCGCACAGTTCACGATTGGCGTCCCGTCCAGCCGGCAAAGATCGGCCTGTAAAAATACCGTTCTGCGCCGCTCGCGGCGGCGATCATCATGCTCGGGATCTGCGATCTTTGCCGAGGGGTCCTGCATTTCCACCATCCTTGATGACCGTTATTCTCGGCCTATTGTGTAAATGTTCGATAAATCTGAGTTCAAAACTTGCGCACGATGCGGCGGAGGTTTGTGCGATTCGTCTGAAAAAACCCTAAAAATACCGCCGACTCGCGCGACATTTCCCAAAAGCTGCGTTATACGGGCTGTTCATGCGCCTCATTACCACCACCCAAGAGCTTGCCGATACCTGCGCCGCCTTCGTCGGTGCGGACTTTGTCGCCGTGGACACCGAGTTCATGCGCGAAACGACGTTCTGGCCGGACCTCTGCCTGATTCAGATGGCCGCCGGCGAAGATGAAGTGATTGTTGACACATTGGCAGAAGGCCTTGATCTGAAACCATTTTTCAATCTGATGGCGGAGGAGGCAACGACCAAGGTCTTCCATGCGGCTCGACAGGACATCGAGATCATTCACCATCAGGCGAAGATCATACCGGCACCCGTTTTTGACACCCAGATCGCGGCCATGGTGTGTGGATTCGGCGAGTCGGCCAGCTACGGTCTTCTCGTCAAAAAGCTCCTGAATCGGGAACTCGACAAGTCTTCCCGCTTTACCGACTGGAGCCGTCGTCCACTCAGCGAAAAACAGCTCAAATATGCAATTGGCGACGTCACACACCTGCGCGACCTCTACCCAAAGTTGCGTGACAAACTGAAAATCAACGGACGCGCGCAGTGGCTCGGCGAGGAAATGTCCGTTTTGACGGACCCCGCGACATACGAGAGTCACCCGGAAAATGCGTGGAAGCGCCTCAAGATGCGGGTGCGCTCAAAGAAGGCGCTCGGTGTCATGATGGATGTCGCGGAATGGCGCGAGCGCGAAGCCCAGCGCCAGAACGTTCCGCGCCGTCGCGTTCTCAAGGATGAAGCGATTTACGATATTGCGGCCCAGACCCCGATAACGCCGCAAGAGCTTGATCGGCTGCGATCGGTGCACCAGGGGTTTTCCCGCTCCAGCAAAGGCAAGGGTGTCGTTGAAGCCGTGCGGCGCGGCCTGGAACGCGACCCCGCGGAACTGCCCGCCATCAAACGCAATGAGCCGTTGAATGCGGATGCGCTCGCGGTCCTTGACCTGCTGCGGGTGTTGCTCAAGTCGGCGGCAGCTCGCCACGGCGTCGCGCCAAAACTGATCGCCACGTCCGATGAGCTGGAGAAGATCGCCCGCGGTGCGGACGCAGACCTGCCTTCGCTCAAGGGCTGGC
>JANQLP010000180.1 GCA_028280515.1 Hyphomicrobiales bacterium | reverse complement strand
GAATTGGCCGTTGAGAACAGGGTTGCGGCTGCGAGTCCTGCGAAAAGGGCGTTTCTGAAGGTGTTCATGGTCAGCTCTCCATCCTTGGCGGTTGTCCGTCCGATGAGGAGGAGATGGAGAGGCGGTGCCAAATTCCGTGTGACCGCCGTCACACAATGGGCGTTTGACGGGAAAAAGGGCGAGCGTGCCGGCGCGCGGCGTGACGCACATCACAGAAATGGCGATTGGGGCCGACTTTCGTTGCGCCCGGCATTGTATCGCGCGGGGAGAGTAGACATATGCAGCGGCAACATGCGGAGCGGCCAGCATGCTTGCTGCGCTTTCGGACGGACCAACGGCGCAGCGGCGCGAAGAAAAGAAACGAATTCAATGACCTCAAGTACCATGACCGCAGATCTGACACATACGGACGAGGTAGGCGCGGCGCCCCGGCGCGGCAACCGGATCCGCCAGCGGCCCCCCTTCGGACTGACGACGCGCGTCTGGACCTACGTCAAAGTGTTCGTCGGCGCGGCGATTTCATGCCTTGCGGTCTACGCCGTGGCGCAACATGCGGTCGAGTGGCAGCCCGCCGCATGGGGTGTCGCGGACAGGCTGGCGCTGGTGGCGAAGGTGGCTGCATTGGCATTGTTCCCCGCACTCGCGGTGATCGCCGTGGTGGCGGCACAGCGGCTCAATCCGGAGCATTTCAGCGGCGGAGAGGTGAGGCGTGACTCGCCGCTCGATATCAATGTGCGCTTCCTGCACAACACGTTTGAACAGTTCCTGGTCTATTTCGTGGGCAATGCGGCGCTGGCGCTCTATGTGCTGCCGGTCGATGCCGAGGCGTTGCCGGTGCTTGGCGCCATGTTCTTTTCCGGCCGTGTGCTCTACTGGCTCGGCTATCACCACAACAGCTACCTCCGCTCGTTCGGCTTCGGTTTCACCTTCTACCCGACCGTGGCGGTTTTCGCCTGGCTGGCGCTGTACGTGACGACCGGCCTCTACATCGACATCTGAGTGTCATCCGGTTTGTGCGGATATGGCGGATATGGCGGGTGTGGCGCGTTGTAGCGGTGGCTGGCCGCGGCGT
This sequence comes from Hyphomicrobiales bacterium, assembly GCA_028280515.1. GTDB lineage: Bacteria > Pseudomonadota > Alphaproteobacteria > Rhizobiales > Methyloligellaceae > UBA2767. Next base: position 56,105 of record JANQLP010000180.1, on the reverse strand, counting down.
TACGGCTTGCCGGCGAGAACGGCATGTCCGCACTCGCGCTGCTGTGCGATCACCTTGCATCCATATTCGTAGGCCTGCCCGCGCAACTCCGCGTGGCGCCGCCAGTCCAGGATGGACATGTTCTCAGGCAGAGGCGGCACGAACAGGAGATCGGTTTCGGTCAGGAACTGGCGGAAGTCCTGGCGTTTCACGGCCAGACTGCGGGTGAGGATGCTGCCGGGTCCCGGCGCTTTCGGGGGCGGCTCGCGGAAAAACGGAAACAGCATCGACCGAAACAGTTCGCCACGTGAGGGAAGCTCGTCATATTCGAGCCCCGGCACCTTGATCTCGGGCGGGTCGAAGTTGATGACCACATTCGGTCCGGACTTGAGATCGCGCATCTGCTTTAACGGCACATTGTCGAGCAGCGAGCCGTCGACCAGCACCTGCCCGTCCTCCGTGTAGACCGGGGGCAGCAGGCCCGGAATGGCGCTGGACGCGCGGATGCCCCGCCACAGCTCGCCCTCGCGCAGGCAGTGCATGCGGCTGTCGGAGAGATTCGTGGACATCGCAAAATAGGGGATCGAGAGATCCTCGATACGCGTCGTGCCATAGTGACGGGCCAGACAGGCATCGAAAACCTTGTGGTCGAGGAAGCTGTATCGCGGCCAGGTTGCGCGGCGCATGGCGCCATTCGTTATGAAAATGTCGTGCGTCCGGCGTTCCAGTTCATCCGGCTCGATGCCCCTGGCATAGGCGCCGAGCATTGCCGCGCCGCCGCTTGTGCCGCCCATGATATCGAACTCGAGACCGGCCTCGTTGAAGGCCTGGAACATGCCGATGTGCGCCGCGCAATATGCACCGCCGCCGCAGGCCACGAGCCCCAGCGCCCGGCGGCTCAGGAACCGCAGCAGCCTGTCATAGTCGGATCTGGAAGCGGCCCTGACGTGATGGTGCATGCGAACGGCACGGTCTTCCAGCCAGAAGCGCGTCCCCTTTATTTCTCCGGCATGGCGATGCAACAGAACCAGCCGCTGCGCGTCCGTCTCGTGCACCTGCTCCGCGAACGTCTCCAGCGGGTTCAGGGGGTGCAATCTGCCCGCTTCCTCACCAGCATGGCAGGCGATGCGCAGGACCGTGTCCGCATGGCGGATCACCAGCCGCGACCAGTTGTTCAGTTCCGGGTCCGCAACGAAGACGAGATAGTCATATTTCACCTCTTCGTCGTTGAGCCATCGGGTGACGCGCTGCGGGTCGCTTGCCTCGAGGTCCGGGAATTCCTGCCGCATCGTTTCGGAGGTCAGAAACCGGCAGCGATACTCCGATTCGAATGCCTGCCTGAGTTCAGCCAGGAATTTCCCATCAATCGGCTCTTCCCCGGCGTGGCACAGCGCGATCGTGCGTTCCCGGCTGCGCTTGAACTCTGGATCGCGGGTTGCGATGCGGACCAGCCGCCGCGCCAGCATGGCGACGATCTTCGGCCAGACTTCAGGCGCGTGGTCACACAGCGCGTCGAAATCCTTGCGGGTCAGTTTCAGAAGGAGGCTGTCGCGCGCGGCAGTGACCGTCGCGGTGCGCGCAAAACCGGAAAAGAAGCCGATCTCGCCGATCGAGTTCCCTGTCCCGATTTCGGCGATGGGCCGGCGCTGGCCCGGTACGGTCACGAGGAAACGGCCCGACACGACGAGAAACAGCGTGTCGGAGGGGTCACCCGTGCGCACGAGAACCTCGCCGCCGTCTATCGTTACGAGATCGACCTGCGCCTCGAGCTCGGCAAGCTGCTCGGCGGACAGGTCGGAAAACGCTTCGATTTCCGCCAGTTCGTGACGATAGTCTGTCCCGTGCTTTGCCACGGTTGCACTCCATACCAGGGCCGCGTTCCACATGCCGCACCTGGCACTACTCAGACCAAGATTTTGCTTTTTTATCAACCGGGAAACAATGTTCCCGGAAGAACCGCGCTCACAACGCCTGATACGCTCTCATGAGCCGGTTTGAAATGCCCAACTTGGCTCCGGACAACCGCATTGGTGACTAAGTCACATACCATGACGGCATGACCGCCTAGAGTGATGCCATCAATCAGGAGGTCTGCCGTGACCCGAAACATCGAATCAGGAAATCTCATGGCCCGGCCCGGTGCTCCCATTGCCGTGTCTGTTCCGCGTTCTGCCGGCCCGCAGGCCGGTTGGCGCTGGCTTGTGTTGGCGCCGTTGGTTGCGTTCACACTCGTCGTGGCGATGGTGACCGCTCCGCGCGCCGAAACCGCCAAGCCCAATCTGGTGACCATTCTGACCGCCGCCGAGCCGCAAACGCAACTCATGGCGATGGTGCTGAGCATGCAGTCGCTGAAGAAGGGCACGAACGTCGACGTCCTGCTGTGCGGACCGGCGGGCGACATTGCGCTGAAACATGCGCCGGCAAGCGCGAGAGCGCCGCAAAAGCCGAAAGGCATGAGCCCGCAGAAACTGATGCAGGCGATCATGCAACAGGGCGGCAAGGTTTCAGTGTGCGCCATCTACCTGCCCAACAAGGGTGTGGGTGCGGATGCGCTGCTTGACGGCGTCGGGCAGGCCAAGCCCGCGGCGATGGCCGACAAGCTGCTTGCCGCCAACGCTACCGTCATGTCGTTTTGAGGAGAATCCCATGAAGACGCTTCCACTTGCGATGGCGTTGGCCATCGCACTCGGATCGGCGGCGGCGCACGGTGCGCCTGAGCCGAAAGACCCGAAAAAGCAGACCCCCTGGGGTCTGTATCTCACCGCTGCCGAAGCGGCGGCCATGAAGAAGGACAAGGGCAAGGAAGTGCTGTTCGTCGATGTTCGCGAGCCGGTCGAGATCATGTTCACCGGTTACACCGACATGATCGACGCCAACGTGCCTTACCTTCTGGTCAATCCGGCAAAATGGAACCCCAAGAAACCGGTCCTCATGATGGAGAAGAACCCGGATTTCGCGGCCGGAGTCGAGAAAGCCCTGAAAGCGCAGGGGCTCGACAAGAGCGCGCCCGTCATCCTGATGTGCCGGTCCGGCGGAACGCGCGGCGCACCGTCGGCCAAGGCGCTTGATGGTAAGGGGTTCGAGAAGGTCTATGTCGTGGTTGACGGCTTCGAGGGCTCAAGCTCGAAGGAGAATCCCGACGCGCCGTGGCGCTCGGTGAACGGCTGGAAGAATGCCGGCCTGCCGTGGAGTTACAAACTCAATCCGGACAAAGTCCACCTGCGCAAGGACTAGTGACTGTGGCCTGAAAAACCCGGGCGTCATGGGTCTTCGGTTCGGCGCCGCGGTTTGCGCCGGCCTGCACCTGTTCCGGCGGGCGTGCCATAAAAAATGTATTTACAAAACATTTTTAAAAATGTATAATTTATACATCTTAAATCATCTTGAAGCTCGTGAGGCCCCGATGCCCTATGTGGTTTTGCTGATGGAAGCGCTGACAGCCGTCGTGTTTCTGATCATGATTGTCGCTATGGCCGACCTGCACCGGTGGTCGCTGCGCGCTGCGAAGGGGCGGTTGGACGACGTTGGCCGCGCCATCCAGACAAGTGCGAAATGGGCGTTTCAGGTGGGCATGGCAATTCTCTGCGTTTTGACCGTGATAGAAATCGTCGAGCTTGCGCTCTGAACCTCAAAAGGAGGACCGATCCGATGCGACGCGCCAGAAAACGGATCAATCCGCTTGTCACACTGCCCTGGATCCTCATCTGGGGTCTGGTTCCCGCGCCCCTTTACATTTGGGCGATACTCGCGCTGATCATCTAGGGATATCAAGGTACCGGGACATGCACCTTTCCAAATTCACGGACTTCGCGCTCCGCGTGCTGATCTATCTCGCGAGCAAACCCGACGGCCTCAGCACCATCGACGAGATATCGACCCGCTACCGTGTCTCGAAGGAACATCTGCGCAAGATCGTCCACCACCTGGCCCGCGAAGGATGGATTGAAAGCCGTCGGGGCCGCGGCGGCGGGCTCTGCCTCGCCAGGCATCCGAAGAACATTTCGGTGGGTGCGGTGGTGCGAGGTGCGGAAGACAGTCTTGCGCTGGTCGAGTGCTTCGAGCCGGGCAGGAACAGTTGCCAGATTTCCGGTGTCTGTCGCCTGAGCGGCATGCTGCACGAGGCCCTGGACGCGTTTTTGACCGTGCTGGACGGCTATACGCTGCACGATATTGTCGCCGCCGAGGTCAGTCTTTTTGCAAGGCTTGGCCTGCCGACGCCCGTCGAATATGCCCGCGCCTAGGGTGACGTCCGGCGTCTGCTGATTTGAATCCATTCGAGTGCGCGCGTTGCCGGTGCATATGTGATCTTGCCGACATCTTGTTCACGGGCATCGCCGCAGGAGTCTGGCCGGTAGAATACACCCGGTTGAAATGTTGTGGGGCCTGCGCGGCCTGTATTCTCTGGCCAAATACCGTGCTCTTGCGCTAATCATGAGGTGTGTTTGGCGCGGGGGGCGTTCATTCATGTTCGCGTGGTTTTTCAGAAAGTGTCCGACAGTTGCAGCCGTGCTGCTGTGCACGGCCGTTTGGGCTCTTGCCGCGCCCGCGCCGGCGGTTGCCGCGGACATGGGCGGTGCATCTGAGCAGAAATATGCCGCACCACCACCTGCCCCTGACAAGTGGCGCGTCTCCGCTGAGCCCTATGCGTGGCTCATAGGCTTCAACGGCAGCACTTCGGTGCGCGGGCACAGGATCGACATCGACAAGAGCTTCATTGACCTCGCGGAAGACAACAATATCGTCGGCGCCTGGATGGGATTTTTCGAGGCGCGGAGAGGGCCGTTCGCCGTGTTTGCGGACGTTGTGTGGGCCGATCTGGATTTCTCGGGAAACATTCAGAGAAGCGGCAATCCGATAGCCAATCTGAACATCCTCGTCTCCGCGAGCGCCGATCTCAACTATGAGCTGACGATCGTTCAGCCCGGGGTCGCCATAGAGGTGGCACGCTGGACCAATGGCGCATCGACCACGGCGGTCGACCTGATGGGCTCCGCGCGCTACTGGAACCAGAGTGTGGACGTTTCCGCCAGAGTTTCCGCGACAGTCTCGCTGCCGGGCATCGGCTTTCAGGCATCCGGCTCGCGGGCAATCGGCCGTTCCGGGACGTTGGACTGGTGGGATCCGATCGTCGGCACCCGCGTGAAGCACAAGACGGCGTCGGGCTCCGAGCTGACGTTCATCGGCGATATTGGCGGTTTCGGCGTGGGAAGCGAATTTTCCTGGCAGGCCTTCGGGACGTATGGCTGCGATACGAGCTTTTTCGGCATTCCTGTCCACGCGGTGATCGGTTACCGCGCGCTCAGCTTCGATTATGACGAGGCGGGGCCATTTGGCGGGAGCGGCGTTGACGCGATCCTGCACGGCCCGGTCATCGGTGCGAAGTTCAGGTGGTGATCGGCCGTTCTCGATTGGTCTCCAGTTGGGTTATGCGCTGGTGAACGAGGGCAGTCCGAATGCGCCAGCCAGTCATGGTAGTGGACGCTACCGGTCCCGATGACCTAGATTCCGCCGCCATGAATGCCGACGACGCAAAAACCCCTGGCAGTGCGCAAGGCGATGTGGAACGTGTCGTTTCGGCCGCCGGATCGACGCTTCAGACGGAGCTGGCAAAGCCGCTTGCGCCGGGGCTCTACCTCGTCTCGACGCCCATCGGCAATCTCGGCGATATCTCGCTCAGGGCGCTTGCAACGCTCGCGCGCGCCGACATGGTCTTTTGCGAAGACACCCGCCACAGCCGGAAACTGCTCTCTCACTTCGCCATTTCCGGCGAGCTTTTCGCCTATCACGAGCACAATGCGGCGAAGGAACGCCCGCGCATCCTGGCGCGGGTACGGGCGGGCCATGCGGTTGCGCTCATCGCCGATGCGGGCACGCCGCTCATCTCCGATCCGGGCAACAAGCTCGTCCGCTCGCTGCGCGAAGAGGGTCTGTCGGTCTTCGCCGTTCCCGGTGCGTCCGCCGTCCTTGCGGCGCTCACGTCATCCGGGTTGCCCACGGACCGCTTCTGTTTCGAAGGCTTCCTGCCGCCGAAATCGGCAGCACGCCGCAAGCGGCTTGAGGCTCTGAGCGCTATCCCTGCAACCTTCATCTTCTACGAGGCGCCGTCCCGGCTTCAGGGAATGCTCGACGATCTGCGCGACATATTCGGCGACCGCGAGGGCGTGGTCGCCAAGGAGCTCACCAAGCTGCACGAAGCACATGTTGCCGGTCCTCTTGAAGACCTTGTGCAACGCGCCGCCGGGACGCTCGGACCCAAGGGCGAGTTCGTCGTCATTGCAGGTCCGCCGCCGCCCGCCGACGTCAGCGATGCGGAGATCGTGACTGCGCTGGAGAGGGTCATGGGCGAGGGGTCGTTTCGCGACGCCGTGCAGGACACAACGGACCGGCTCGGCGTGTCCCGCAAACGCGTCTACCAGCTGGCACTGTCGCTGAAGGACAAGGACGCCGGACCGTGAACCGGTCGGCGCGGCGTGAAGCGGAACGCCGGGGGCACTGGGCCGAGACGCTCGCCGCCTGGCTGTTGCGCGCTAAAGGCTACCGTATTCTCGACCGCCGGTTCCGCTCGCGCGCGGGCGAGATCGATCTGGTCGCGCGGCGGGGCCGCCACATCGCCTTCGTGGAGGTGAAGGTGCGCGGCGATCTCGATGCGGCCGCTGGCTCGGTGACGCCACGCCAGCGTTCGCGCATCGCGCGTGCGGCCGAACACTGGCTCGCCGTCCGGGCCCGGGATCGGGACTGCGACATCTCTTTTGACGTGGTGCTCGTGGCGCCATGGAGCTGGCCGCGACATATCGCGTCGGCATTTCGGGTTTGACGTGACGCGCGCCACGCGGCAGCTTCTGGAGAACAATAAGGGAGGGGCAAATGGCGCTTAAGGTTGCGTTCCAGATGGATCCGATCGAACGGATCGATATCAAGGGCGATTCGACGTTCGCGTTGCTGCTGGAGGCCCAGTCCCGCGGGCACGACATTTTTTACTACACCCCGCAGAACCTCGCGCTCAGGAACGGCGAGCTGATGGCGCACGGGGAAACGCTCCGGGTCGAAGACAGGCCGGGCGACCACTATCAGCTTTCGGACGCACGCACCGTGAACCTCGGCGACCTCGACGTGGTTCATCTGCGCCAGGACCCGCCGTTCGACATGAGCTACATCACCACCACGCATCTGCTGGAGCGCATCCATCCCGAGACGCTGGTGGTCAACGACCCCTGCTATGTGCGCAACGCGCCGGAGAAGATCTTTGTGCTCGATTTCCTTGACCTGATGCCGCCGACCATGGTGACGCGGTCGCTCGACGACGTGAAGGCGTTCCGGGCCGAGTACAAGGACATCATCGTCAAGCCGCTTTACGGAAACGGCGGCGAGGCGGTTTTCCTCCTCAAGTCCGATGACACCAATCTGGCGTCGCTCGTCGAGCTGTTTCAGCTCATGCTGCGCGAGCCGTTCATGGTGCAGCAGTACTTGCCTGAGGTCCGTGGCGGGGACAAGCGCATCATTCTGGTGGACGGCAAGCTCGCCGGGGCCATCAACCGCGTGCCGGCCCAGGACGAGACGCGCTCCAACATGCATATCGGCGGCACGCCGACGCCGGTGGACCTCTCCAAGCGCGATCATGAAATCTGCGACCGCCTTGGGCCCGAGTTGAAGAAGCGGGGCCTGATCTTCGTTGGCATCGACGTGATCGGCGACTATCTGACGGAAATCAACGTGACGTCGCCGACCGGCATCCGCGAGGTGAAGCGGTTCGGTGGCGAGGACATCGCCGCGCTGATCTGGGACGTGATCGAAAGCCGTGTGGGGTAGGCCCGGTTCATGGTCTTGCCGTCATTGGCGCGTAGACTTTTTGAAGCATTCAGTTGCAGCGGGGTTTGAAACACCAGGATCGAATCCCCATCTGCTTCCATCTCGCCAGTAACAGCGGAGTCTCCTCCATGACCAACATCCTGAAAGCTCTCTCGATCTGTGCCCTCGCGCTGCCTGCCCTGATGCTCGCGACCCCGGCCAAGGCGGAAATGACCGGTGACCAGATCAAGGCGGCGGTCTCCGGCAAGACCATGGATTTTGCCGGAAAATACAACGGAGTCATGAACTTCGGCGCGGATGGATCGGCGTCGATGACCCTGAAAGTCGGCATCAAGAAGACCGGCAAGTGGTTCATCAAGGGCAATGAGTTCTGCAGCCAGTGGGACGGTGAAGGTGAGCAGTGCGGCACCTGGACCGACGCCGGCGGCAAATACACCACCAGCAACGGCTACACGATGACGCCGCAATAGCGCGGGCGTCAGCCCTTCTCGCCTGTCTTCGAAGCCGGCTTGCGCACCCCGCGGCGCGTGGCCGGCTTCTTCGCCTTGGCCGTGCGCGTGGTGGTGCGTTTCGTGCGGGTGGTCTTCTTCGCCGCGCTGCGGGTAGTTGAGCCTGACGCCTTTTTCCGCGGCGCCTTTCGCGTGGTGCGGCGGGTTGTCTTCGCCGCCGCGCGCTTTCGTTTGGGCTTGGGCGCGGGCCCTTCAGCAGGCTCGGCCTCGCCGGCGGGCACGGGCGCTTCGTCCGTCTCGACCAGGGCGACGGCGGCGGCGATTTCCGCCGCATGGCGCTCGAGCTGGATCCGGGTCAGGATTTCCTGCTCCGTCGCGTAGCGCTCGACCGTCTTCCGCAGCATCGCCCGATAGACGAGGTAGGCGTGGCCCGCGAGCGCCACGCCCCAGATGAGGATCGGCCAGATCGACCACAGCGTGTTCGGCGACGTGGTCAGGTTGACCACGACCAGAAGCGTGTTGACGGCGAGATAGATGAACAGGTGCACCGCCACGCCGCGCACGTGCGGATCAGCGAGGAGCTGTCCCGCCCTGGCGCGCCCCTCCGCCCAAACGGCGAATGCGTGGGCGGCGAGGCCGATGCCCCAGCCGGCAACCACCCAGACCACCCACCACTCGCGGGTCTCGCCCGGTTCCGGCGTTTGCGTCGCGTTAAGGACGAACAGTCCCGCGTTGACCGCCACATAGGCGGCGGTGTGGATGAGAAGCGCTCTCGATTCCGGTGTCAGTGCCATGGCGGGATTAATCCTGAAGTGGTGTAAGCCTACCGCACTTAGCGTTCTGCCGCGAGATGGTCCGTTCAGCCCGTCCCGGCGAGCAGGGTGTCGATCTCGCCTGCCGAATACCCCGCTTCGCGCAAAACGTCACGGGTATGCTCACCAAGTTTGGGCTGATGATGGCGGACCGGCAGCGTGCCGCCGTCGATGCGGTAGCCGGGATCGGGGATTTCCAGCGCGCCTTCGCTCGGATGCTCGTAGGCGCGGTAGAAGCCAATGGCGTTCAGGTGCGGGTCGGCGCGCAGGTCCTGAAAATCGTTGACCGGGCCGGCAGGGATTTCCGCGGCAGTGAGCAACTCCAGCCACTCGGCGCTTGTCTTGTCCGCGAGCGCCTTTCCGGCTTCCGCATAGAGCGCATCGATGTTGCGGGTGCGCGCGGAGATGGTGACGAACCGCTCGTCGTCGGTCAGGTCCTCACGGCCGGCGACTTTCCAGAACGCACGCCACTGACCGTCCGTATAGGCGAGCATGCAGATATGACCGTCGCGGGTCGGAAAGGGCCGCCGCTCGGGCGAGAGCGTGCGTGGATAGCCGGTCGGGCCTTCGGGCGGCGAGAACACCGCGCCGTACTGGTGCTCCACCAGATTGTAGGCGGCCATGGTCTCGAACATGCCCGACTGGAGCGTGACGCCTTCGCCGGTTCGCTCGCGCTGCAGCAGGGCGGCGATGATCGCGTTGGCGGCCATCAGCGCGGCGTTCTTGTCCACCAGAACGGAGGGCATCAGCGCCGGGGCGCCGTCGCGCGCGGCGAATGTCGCCGCCGTGCCGCATTCCCCCTGCACCACGTCGTCATAGGCGGGGCGGCCGCCATAGGGGCCGTCCTCCAGATAGCCGAGCAGCGCCGCGTAGACGATTTGCGGGTTGCGGACGCGCACGCTCTCAGGATCGAAGCCAAGTGCGGCCATCTTCTGCGGGCGCATGTTGTGCACAAGCCCCTGCGCGCCGTCGATCAGCCGCCACAGGGCCTCGCGGTGCGCTTCGCGCTTGAGATCGAGCACCACCGAGCGTTTGTTGCGGTTGGTGCCGAGGAAGAACGCGCCCATGCCCTCGCTGCGGGCGGGCCCCACGCCCCTGAGCGTGTCGCCGCCGGGCGCCTCGATCTTGATCACGTCGGCGCCGAAATCGCCCAGGATCTGCGTGGTGTAGGGACCGAAGACGGTGGTGGTGAGATCGAGGATGCGGATGCCCGAGAGGGGCAGTGTATCGTCGCCAGCCATGGTCTAACGCCTCTGGTCGAACCGGCGTCCGACGAGGGCCGAAGCGATGTTGATCTTCTGGATGTCGATGGTGCCGCCGGCGATGCCCCAGCCCCAGCCGTCGCGAAGCTTCTGCTCCAGCGGGAACTCGGTCGAATAGCCGTAGCCGCCCATGAGTTGCAGCGCCGTGCTCGTCACCTCGCGCACCATCTCGTTGGCGAAGCATTTGGCGATGGAACTGTCGGCGATGGACGGCAGGCCCTTCTGCGCGTTGACCACCGCGCGGTAGAGCAGCAGCCGGGCGGCGTCCACCTTCATCTTCATCTCCGCAAGTTTGAGCTGCACCGCCTGGAACTCGACGATCTCCTTGCCGAACTGCTTGCGCTCCTGCACGTAGGCGAGGGCCTGATCGAGGGCCGACTGGGCGATGGCGAGGCTCATGGTCGTGTTGCCGCAGCGCTCCAGATCGAACGCCTCCATGAGCTTGCGGAACCCGCCCGCCGGCGTGATGAGGTTTTCCTCCGGCACCTCCACGTTTTCAAAGTACATGTCCGCGCTGGGGATGCCGCGGAAGCCCATATGGTGCTCCGGCTTGCCGAAGGTGAACCCGTCCCGGTCCTTCTCCACCAGCACCGCGCCGATGCCCTTCGCTCCCGGATCGTCGGACATGCGCGCATAGACCACATAGGCGTCGGAATGGCCCGCGCCGGAACACCAGCGCTTCATGCCGTTGATTATGATCTTGCCGCCATCGACCTTCGCGGTCGTCTTCAGGTCGGTGAGGGCGCTGCCCGCGTCCGGCTCCGACATGGCGACGGCGACGATCATTTCGCCGGCGCAGACTTTCGGCACCACGCGTTCGCGCAGCGGTTCGGGCGCGAAGTGGGAAATGGCGAGAATGGGCCCGAAGCTCGACTCAAAGATCGGAAAGGCGACCGCCGGGGAGATCTTCGCCGTCTCCTCCAGCACCAGTACCGCGTCCAGATGGGTCATGCCGCCGCCGCCCAGCGCCTCGGGGATGTTGGTGCCGAGCAGGCCGAGCTCCGCATAGCGTTTGATGATGGCGCGCGGCGCGGGCTCTCCCGTCTCTTCGATCTCCCGAGCGATCTCCGGCAACTCGGCCTGGGAAAACCGGCGGACCGTGTCGACCAGTTGCTCCTGTTCCGAACTCAGACTGAAATCCATGTGTGCGGCTCCTTTTTTGTGATTATTTCGCCTTTGACGCCCAGTTCGCGTATACCGGCGCACATGGTGGCAACATCATGCAAGGCCGTAAACACTTCAAAAAAAGAAAAGGCAAGGACCTATGGCGGAGGAAACACAAGACCGATCAGACGGGCCCCAAGCCGCACCCGGCCCGCTCTCCCACCTGCGCGTTCTGGACATGAGCCGGGTGCTCGCGGGGCCCTGGACCGGGCAGCTTCTGGGCGACATGGGCGCCGACGTGATCAAGGTGGAGCGGCCCGGCCACGGCGACGACACGCGCGTCTGGGGTCCGCCCTTTCTCGAAAATGCGGACGGCACGCCGGGCGACGGCTCCTACTACACCGCCGCCAACCGCAACAAGCGCTCCATCATCGTCGATCTGGCCAAGCCGCTGGGCGCGGACCTGGTGCGCCGCCTGGCCGAGAAATGCGACGTGCTGGTGGAGAACTTCAAGACCGGCGGGCTCGCCAAATACGGCCTCGACTACGCCAGCGTCGCCGCCGCCAACCCGTCCGTCATCTACTGCTCGATCACCGGGTTCGGCCAGGACGGGCCGTTCGCGCCGCGCCCGGGCTACGACTACATCATCCAGGGCATGAGCGGCGTTCTGTCGATCACCGGGCGCCCGGACGAGAAACCCGGCGGCGGGCCGATCCGCGTCGGCATCGCCGTCTCGGACCTGTTCGGCGGCATGTACGCCACCACCGCCATCCTGTCGGCCATCGTCCACCGCGAGCGCACGGGGCAGGGGCAGTATATCGACTGCTCGCTGCTGGAGGCGCAGATCGCCGCGCTCGCCAATCAGGGGGCGAGCTATCTCACCACCGGCTTCGTGCCCCAGCGCACCGGCAACAGCCACCCCGCGCTCGCGCCCTACCGCATCTACAAGGCGTCGGACGGCCATATCATTCTGGCTGTCGGCAACGATACCCAGTTCGCCCGTGCCTGCGACGTGCTGGGGCTGGAGGCGATGAAGGACGATCCGAAGTTCAAGAAGGCCAAGGCGCGCGTCGAAAACCGCGACGAGCTGGACGCGGCGGTCGACGCGGCGTTCCTCAAATGGAAACGCGACGACGCCATCCTGGCGCTGGAGCAAGCGAAGGTGCCATGCGGCCCGATCCTGGGGCTGGACGAGGTGTTCGCCAACCCGCAGATCGTCCACCGCGACATGGTACGCAAGCCGAAGCGCGCCGACGGCACCGAGGTGCCCGTCTCGCGTTACCCGGTCAAACTCTCTGAAACGCCGGCGTCCGTCCGCCGCGCCCCGCCGGCCCACGGCGCCGACACTGACGACGTGCTGGCAAACGATCTCGGGTTGTCGGAGGAAGAAATCGCCGCGCTGCGGAAGGAGGGGATTGTGGGGAATGGGGGTTAACCCCTAGTGGATTGAAGATCGCCTAAGACGGCTACCATTTCAGAGCGTCTTTCCGTCAATATCTGCGCTCGTTGAGTCTCGGCGTTCATTAGATTTGTACTAGGCAAACTTCTTTGGTCTCCGTACATCAACAAGACGCTGACGCTGCTTATGAAGCTCGTGTTTTTGGCACGATGAACCATAAACCTAAAGACATGTATGCCCCGAGAGTCATGATGCTTAACGCCGCCTATGGCCACGAAAATTATGTTGATCCTTGTGGACTATTTCAATTGTAGAGGAGATTCACACCTCAAGATTTGACGGGAGTGAGTTATTGTTTGTCACTATCAGCCAACGATTCTTTATCAGAGGCTAAACGCGTAGATGGCTGACACAATACTTAAGGTCGTTAAGATCTTTATTGGTTCGCCGGGCGGGCTTGATGACGAGCGCCGGGCTGCAAAGCGAATTGTTGATGAAATCAATCAAAGCCATTCAGAGCACTGGGGCTGCCAGCTCAACCTAGTTGGCTGGGAGGAAACACTGCCCGGGTTCCGGCGCGCTCAGTCCCTCATCAATCAAGATCTCGACAAGTGCGACTATTTTGTCGGGGTAGTTTGGGATAATTGGGGATCGAGTCCCGACGATGGTGACAGTAGATTCAGTTCGGGATTTGAGGAGGAGTTTGAGCGCGCAAAGGGTCATGTTGAAGAAGGGTTGATGAAGGATATAGCCCTTTTTTTTAAGGACATTCGCGAGGTGCAGTTAAAGAACTTGCACCCGACGTACCAACGGGTAGTTGAGTTTCGTGAAAAGTGCGTAAAACAGCGAAGGCCGTTTTTTAAGGAGTTCAAAAAGACAAGTGATTTCGAAATACTTCTTCGAGCCAAGCTCTCGCAGATCGGTTGGCAGGAGTCAAAGTCTGGACAAGCGCAGTCTACGGAAGCTGCAGACTCTGACCAACCAGAGAATCTCGACGAGCAAGAGCCGAATTTAGGCGAGACGGCTGATAACTTGATTGGGGCTTCATCTGCCCGATTTGTCACTGAACTGTTGCAACGACCATCAGATTGGGAGGCGACCGACGCTTACGAAGTCGCTCGCCTGCGACTTATTGCGGCCAGTACTCACCGATCAGGAAACAGCGAACTCTATCTTGGTGTTCATGACGCCAATCTATTGTTTGAGATGCGGGGAGAATTTGATTTTTCCGACGGAGAATACAGAGGACTTATCGATACTGGAGTTGCGGGTTTTGGTCATCAACATGTACCGCTTTGGCATTGGTTGAGTTGTTCATCTCGCATCGATGATGTTTTTCATAGGGTCAGCCTTCTCGCAATTTTTGGGGATTCAGGCGAACGAGGCAACGCCATTCGTATTCTGCAGATTTCAGGTCAAGGCGTACCGCAACTAGATGGTGCTATTGATCGCGCGGAGGTTCTTCAGAGATGGTTGACGCGCGAGCGAAAAGGCTCCGAGTTCGATGCAGCGATAGAATTCCTTCAAACCAATGGAAATGCAGAAGACCTGAAAGTACTGATGGAGCTTCAGACGAGAATCTCGGCAGACCGTGGGGATGAAGTGGCAGCAGTCATCATTTGGTTGGCAACAGCAAAGAGCGCTTCGAGAGGGTTTGAGATGCTTATTGATCTTGACCCCGACTCGTTGGCTGAAAACGTCGCGGACCAGCTATTCGCAAAACCTGACTCGGTTCCGACAGAGACCCTAGATCAGTGCCTAATACTCAAATCCGATGTTGTCCGCAAGAAGGCTGCAGCAATCTTGAATTCTAGGAAGGCCATTGACGAAAAAACAGCAAGGCGGCTTATGACCGATAGTGATCCGGAGGTACGGCTTGCAGCAGTCGAGAGCCTCGAACGACTTGGTCAGGTGCCCGAAACGGCCACAATCAAAAAGGCGTTAGTGCTTCCGAAACCGCGAAGTCTTCTAGGTTCACTGGGTAGTACTACAGGCCAACCAGATAGTACTTACTATGGTGTATACGTTCAAAACAAATTGTTGCGCACAAGCTATAAAAATTTAGTCAAGAAAACCAACAGATTGGACCCTTTAGATTATAAAAAAATATCAACATTGTATCATAGATTCACAAAAAAATTTATAGATGAGATAAGAATTAATGTTGATGATGGATATGAAGGAATTTTATCAAAAAATATTGATTATCTTATAAATAGATATGGAGAAGAATCAAAAGTTGTTATTAATCAAAAGGATGTTTGGGAATTTTTAAAGAGAGTTCTAACTTCGAATGCACTAAATGCTCTTTGTCAAAACAGCGATAAATCGGACTTGAAATTAGTTCGAAAGGCTCTTGATAATCATGATTTGTTCTTCCTGCGGTCTGCCTTACGGTTCTTGAGCCGATTTGGTGACTGGTCTGACAAAGAGCGAATCTTGGCGATGAGCCAACGCTTTGAGCACAGTCAGAACATTCTGTCTGCTACATCGGTTGACCGAAAGAAGGAAATCGCGGCGGCGCTTTACACTATTGGCAAATCCCGACTGATCGATCTTTTGAAACTTGATGCGGATGTCACAATTAGACGCGCCTTGCTTGCACGAATGACCCAAAAGGACATTCGCAGCCTTGATGATCAATTCATTGTTGCTGAACTAAACAACGATGATGATCAACATCGAAAATTAATGGCCCTTAGATGTTCACAGGCGCTAAGCTTAGGGCGAATTCGAAAACTTCTGGCCAATTACATGAATCATGACCAACAGCGATACTACAACAGCGTGCATTGGCTTGATCTCGGGGCATCAATGCCGCGACAAGTTGTGAAGAATGTTACGAAATCTGAGTTGACGAAATTTCAATGATCGCGGCTTGTTTTCTATTTTTCTCAGCGCCAAGACGCATTTCATCTTTGGTGAGCCCATCGCGTAGTTTTTAGAGATTGTGAAATGCGTTGACCCAACCAAAAAAGCCCGCCGGCGCGCGGGGCGCGGCGACGGGCCTGATCGTCTCTCACACCGGCGCTGCTAGTTGATCGGCACGGAGCAGATCATGCGCGTGTGACTGCTGTTGATGTAGCAGTTCGCCGGCAGGGGGCCGGACGGGATCGGGTAGACATAGACCACCGGCTGGGCCGGGGTGGCCGCCGCCGCACCGACCGCGGCACCGGCTGCCGCCGCGCCCGCAACACCCCAGGGATAGTAGGGATAGCGGCGGTAGTAGGGGTGGTACGGGTGGTAGGGGTGCAGATAGTGGCACTCGGGCGCCTGCGGGTCGTGATAGCAGTAGGGACCCGGAAGCGGATGATAGGGGTGATAATACCCCACCCGGGTGTTGCCGATACGGGCGCCGCCGGCGCGCGGGCCGGCCCATCCGCGGACGTGATCGATGAACAGGGCGACATTCTCCGCGCTGTCGGGCAGCTTGCCGGAAATCGCTTTCACGCCGTACTTGATGTCGGAGCCGTCGGCTTGCGCCGAGGTCAGCTCGACGATGACGGGAGCCTCATCGGTTTTGCCCAGCACGCTGACCGCCGCATTGGGCGGCGCGCTGGCGAAGGGACCGCTGCCCTGCCAGAGGTTGGTGAAGGTCTTCAGATCGACGGCGCCGGCCAGCCGGTACGGCGCGTCGGAGAAGAAGATCGTCGAGGGCGCGAGGCCGCTCAGTGTCATGGTGGTGCCGTCGAACGTCATGGATGCGGCCTGCTGCACATATTCGTAGGTGGGACCGGTGTGCAGCTTGACCGGCACGGGCGCCGCTTTCGTGGCCGGTTGGGCTGGCTGGGCCTGTTGGGGCTGTTGCGCCAGCGCGCCGGTCGCGCCGATCAGCAGAAGTCCTAAACCGAGTACTACAGAGAATCTGGGCATGAGCGATTACCTCCATCTGAGCTTGCTACCAGACAGTGCAAACGGTCGCCTTGCGCCGGTTCGGCCGGTCCGCCGGACGACCGCAATTCCAAAATGCCGCGAAGACATGGACCATAGCGCCATTCTTGTGGCGACGTTAAGACAAATTCGGATTTATTTTGGCGACATCTTGTCTTACGGGCCGCCTAATCTGGCGAACATGCATGAGCCGAAACCCGGCGCGCTTAGATGTTCACATAATGTTCTTGGTTCTTTGCGGCAAGTCTGTTAGGGTCTGCGCGACTGGCACAGGGGCAGACTTCTAGGGGCGGATTTCATGTACGCGCAGGTTTCGACGGTGGCATTCGAGGGCATTGAGGCCAAGCCCGTCGACGTGCAGGTGCAGATCACGCCGGGCCTGCCCGCTTTCACCATCGTCGGCCTGCCGGACAAGGCGGTGGGCGAAAGCCGCGAACGGGTGCGCGGCGCGCTGGCCGCCATCGGTCTCGCCCTGCCGCCGAAACGCATCACCGTCAATCTCGCGCCCGCCGACCTCCCGAAAGAAGGCAGCCACTATGATCTCCCCATCGCGCTCGGGCTGATGGCGGCGTGCGGCGCGGTGGCGCCGGATGCGCTCGCCGGCTACTGCGTGCTCGGCGAATTGTCCCTCGACGGGTCGATCGCGTCCGTGGCCGGCGTGCTTCCGGCGGCCATCGGTGCCAACGCACAATCCAAGGGACTGATCTGCCCGCAGGCCTGCGGCTCGGAAGCCGCGTGGGCGTCGGAGGAGATGAGCCTTCTCGCACCTCCAAACCTGCTCGCGCTCATCAACCATTTCAAGGGCCTGCAGACGCTGCCGCGTCCCGTCCCGGCTGTGCAGGACATGGCGCAAGCGCTGCCCGACATGTCCGATATCAAGGGGCAGGAAAGTGCGAAACGCGCGCTCGAGATCGCCGCCGCCGGCGGCCATAACTTCCTGATGATCGGACCGCCGGGTGCCGGCAAATCCATGCTGGCGCAGCGCCTGCCCTCGATCCTGCCGCCGCTGGCGCCGGAGGAGCTTCTCGAAGTCTCCATGGTGCATTCCATGGCGGGGGCCCTGTCGAACGGGCAGTTGGGCCGCGCGCGGCCGTTCCGCGCGCCGCATCATTCCGCCTCCATGGCCGCCCTCGTCGGCGGCGGCACAAGGCCCAAGCCGGGCGAGGTCGCGCTTGCGCATCTCGGTGTCCTGTTCCTCGATGAATTGCCGGAATTCACCCCCCAGGTGCTCGACGCCCTGCGCCAGCCGATCGAGTCCGGCGAAACGGTCATCGCCCGCGCCAACCACCGCATCACCTATCCCTCGCGCATCCAGCTCATCGCCGCCATGAACCCGTGTTGATGCGTTGCGCTTTTGCCATTACTTTCCGTTTTCGGAATAGGGCCGGACACCTCTGGCACATAATGCAAATTAATCTCAATGTCATTCGCACCGATGACAATGCTTTCAGTGATCGTCTCGACTATCTGCCGCCTTTGTTCAAAAGGCAGATTCGGCCAGTTGCTATAAAGGTCACGGGCTTCAGCTACGATCTCGTTTTTTGAGGTCAGATTGATCTGCTGTATATCCAACTCGGCTTGGAGTTTGGGTATCTCGTGGGCAATCTGTTCTGCCCGGTCATAGAGCGGACGATAGCGTTCACCGAAGCCTTTGGTCGGGATTTCCCCCTCAGCGTGAAGTTGGTGCAGCCGTTCCATTTCACTTTGCAGATCGCGCCGTTCTTTCTCCAGCACAGAAATGAGTTTACGCTTCTCAGCGGCCTGCTGATCGCTTTGCAACAGATACTCGGCGATCTCCTCGTCAGAGAAAAAGAACGTTTTCAGCTGTTCGTGAAAAATGCCGTCTAGATCAACAATCGGGATTTTGTTTTTGCACTTTGAGCACACGTATTTCGGACTGTTCGATTTGACATACATTTTCTGCCCGCAGTGACAGAACGTCAGACCGCCAAAGAGGTGTGCTGCTTTCTTCGCCGGTGGTTTACGTGAGGTCCGCTGCTCATCGAGGATGGTATTGCACTGCTCCCACAACTCAGCCGCCACAATCGCCTCACACGGCACGACCAGCCATTCACTTTCTGGTTTGAGTACGGCTGCTTTGCCCCGACCAAGGCTCTTGGTGTAGTTGGCGCGGCGTTCCCCCTTGGCCGTGGGGTCGCGCAGCAAGCGTTCAATGGTGGTATCGGAAAACGGTCGGCCCTTTCGGGTGCGATAGCCTTGTTCATTGAGCAGCCGGGCCACGGTCTTTTTGCGTTTGTGCTCGACAAACAGTTCATAGATCAACTTGCGCACCGGCGCTTCATCAGCATCAATCACCAGCTGATTATCTTGCCACCGGTATCCGAATGATGCCTGGCCGCCCACGTTCTTACCGAGCTTAGCTCTGATAGGCACTGACGCTGCCACCCGCTCCGAAATCTCCTCGCGTTCCCATTGGGCCATGGCTGCCACCATGGTGAAGAACAGCCGGCCGGCCGGGGTTGACGTGTCGATGCTCTCCGAGAGAGACACCAAATCAGCATCGTGCTCACGAAAGATGTCCGCGAAGTCCAGAAGTTCGCGCGTGTTGCGGGCTAAGCGTGCCAGCTTTGAAAAGATCAGCGCGTCAATTGCACCTTCCCTGATGTCGGCCAGCATACGCACACATTCCGGGTGCTCCATGACTGACTTACCGGACACCCCCGATAGGTCGTACAGGGTTTCCACGTGCCAGCCCTTTGCCTCGGCATAGGCCCGGGCGCGGCGTTCATGGTGCTCGGGGCTTTCACCCTGTGCCTGATCTTCGGTCGAGACCCGTATCCAGATGCCGACGTACTTAGTGTCTGTGGATGGAATAGTCATGACACACCTTCACAGTCGCATAACACGTGGGAGTATACAGAAGATCGAAGTCGGTGAGCACATCTGGCGCCTCTCCAAACTCCCCGCTACGCGAGAAAGAACAGCTGCAGGAAAGTGAGCATGTGCGGGATCATGGCGAGCAGCGCCATGGTGGCAAACACCCTATCTCCCATTATTGCGGCGGCGGACGCCAAGAGGAGCGCAACACCGCAGGCCAGCAGCCACCCGTACGGCACGAAGAAGGCCGCAGCGACAACGACCACTGACGCGATGCCAAGGGCCCGTGCGATATGGGTCTCGCTCCATCGCAGAGATATGTGGGCGTTCCCCTTCATTGCCCGTCTGCTTTTTGGCTGCGCATCAGCTTGTTACGGGGTGCAGGACGAAAGGGGTGAAGATCAAAATAATAAACACAGTAATTTTGATTTAAATAAAATATTATTTCTGTATTTCAAATTTTTATATCTGTTAACAGAATTGCCAATTGTGTTAAATACAGTCGATTTATGGCGATAAAAGGCCATTTTGCTTGCATCTGATTGGCAGATGTTGTATCAAGATTGAAGCTGAGTCAGGTGCAGATACCGAGGTTTTCAGCGCGTTTCGCGCGGTGAACAGAATTGGCAATTCTGTTCGCTCCGAGTCCCCATCATGCACTCGCCCGGCAATCCAGATATGAACTATCAGACAGGTCCGGTCAGTGAGCACGGTGCACCCGAACTGACCCTCTACGCCCGCGACGGACAGCGGAAATATCTCAACACCGACGAACGTTCCCGCTTTTTCACAGCAGCGGATACGGCTGACCCGGCAACCAGAACCTTGTGTATGACATTGGCGCACACGGGCTGTCGTATCTCCGAAGCACTCGCGCTTTACGTCGCCTCCGTGCAACTTGGTGCGGGCGTGATCTCCGTCCAGACATTGAAGAAGCGGGGGCGATTTCATGTCCGTGAGATCCCCGTCCCGCCAGATCTGCTTGCGGCGCTGGATGAGGTTCACGGCATCAGCGCGTTGCAGCAGGACATGGCAATCGCTGCGGACAAGCGCCTGTGGGGCTGGAGCCGCACCTGGGCGTGGATGCGCGTCAAGGCAGTTATGGCACACGCTGGTATTTCCGGACTTCAGGCGAACCCGAAGGGCCTCCGCCATGGCTTTGGCGTACATGCCGTTCACTCCGGCGTGCCGCTCAATCTGGTGCAACGCTGGCTCGGCCACGCACGTATGCCCACCACGGCGATCTATGCCAATGTCGTCGGCCCGGAGGAGATCGCCATCGCGGAGAGGATGTGGTGTGAGAAGAGAAACGGCCCGGTTTCCGCTTGGCCATAGCTTTGGCGGCCTTGGCTCCTCGCAACTAAGCCAAGCCGTCCTGCTGCGCTGGGTAGGGTGAAACTGAGAACTGGGTACTGATAGTTACTCAGCGCCGGTGAAAAAACGTTAATCCGAAATGAGTATGTGCGTTGGGGATCATTCCAGCCCTTCTTCCGGCAGTATGAGCAGGGTCAACACTTCATCGCCCGGCAGCAAGAATGATTGCTCCTTCACCTCGTAACGGTCTGCACCTCTGAAATGGAACCACGCGTCGGCTCCAATTGTGCGCGGGTAATTGCTCTCTGAAGCACCGCCGAACAGTAGCTCGAACGCGATGCTCTCGTGGTCGAGCTCCTCATTCGGAAACCACCAGTTCGGGATCATAGGTGCGCGCTGGAACCAACTGCGCTTCTGTTGCCCATGGCAAACTGCCATGATTGGAAACCGATTTGACTCAACGAGTCTAATTAGCGTGGCGGTTCGGCTTGCATTGAACTCTTCCGCGATTTCCCCGATGTCGGAAAGTGATAACCGCTTCATTTTTACAATGCGTGGACCGAACATATAGCCAGGCAAAATCAAGTCCGAGGCGAATCGATCCGCCTGATGTTCGGGATCGAGAGAACGATGAGCAGGATTGCCAATATCTCGCGGGCCGCAAAACAATACGCGCCCCCGGTGATGATGCCAGTGCCCGATTTCATGCCCGAGCGAAAACCTCTGCCGCACCGGAAGGCTGGTGCAATTAACGGTGATGATCGCCCGCTTTTCCGAGCCGACAATTGTCGCCTCGCTCTTGTCTAAGGGGCGAAACCGAACCGCTGCACCAAGCGTCCACGCAATCGCTTCAAGATCGATCTCTTCAGGGTGCGTGATGCCAAGCTCCATGAGGAGTTTTTCAGCGGGCCGCAGGGCTGTCATTCATCACCGTCCTCACGTTCCAAACGCTCCAGCTCTGCCAAGTCATCAAGCATGCCTTCGAGATCGCGGTCGGACAATCCTTCTCCCTTGCGGGCCGCGAGCATCATCTTGGAATCCAGTTCTCGGTCGATTCCGCGTATCCGTTCCAGCTTTGCGTGCGCTTTTTCACGTTCCGCTTGACCTATGTTTCCACTCTTTGCGCGCCATTGCTTGAGTTCAGTCCGTGCGCGCGCAATAGCTTCTCTCGCAAATTTTGCCCTGGCGGCACCTATGGCGTCTTCAACCGCTGCGATGCAGGCATCGGGATCGTCCCCGGCCTCGACCATTTCGGCGCGCAGCTCTTCGCCGGTGGCATCAAGGATGATCTCGGCAAGCGCATCCTCAATGCCCACAAGCTCATCCCATGCAGATCGCTTTTTCGGCGTATTCATGATGTCCACCCATCGGGGTAAAGTTTCCTCATCTTCATCCTGATGCGCTTGCCTGCGTAGTCGAGCGCAGCTTGATCAAGCCCGGTAGCTTCGCGCAATTCCTTCCCGCGAAGCCCGTCCCCCCAACCCATCAGCACGAGCTGCGCTTCTGAGTCGTCCTCGAAATGCCCGTGGATCGTCTGCACCCGCGCGGCGGCTTCCTTTTCCAATAGACTATCCTCGGGCGTAGGCGGGTCCGCGTGTCCATCGGGCTTCCTTTCTCCTGTCGCAAGCTCAGGCGAGTCCGCCAACTTCTGCTGGGCGCTTCGGGAATGGGAAGCGATGCTTTTCATCGTCATCGCCAGGAACGCCATGAACGGAACGTCACGCGGACAATTCCGCTCGCGTTCGAGCGCGCGGCAGACCGCCTCCTGAATCAGCTCACCCGGCCCAAATTCGGTCCCGCCGCGCCGCTTCGCCTCGATTGCACCCAGCTTCAATTTATCGTCCGGCGACAGAGCATCCAGGGCGGCAATGATTTCATCGACACCTAGAAATTCGTCCTGCTTCTCCGGCGCATCCCGGACCACGGTCATATCGCTCATCAGCTCGTGCCAATTCCCGCCTCTTACCATCTATGCCCGGTTGAGACGAATTTCGGAAAAGTTGACTGCAATTTCCGAAATGGCCGTCGCGCCCGGCATAGGAGGTCGGAACCTTGCGCCAGGACGGGGCGGCCACGCCCGGCGCAATCTCGCATTCATGTTCTTGCTTCGTTCCGAATCGGGATAGTATTCACGACAAGAACGCCGACAGGCCGCAGATAGGAGTTTTCGAAAATGAACTACACCGACCGCATGCTGCGGGAAATCGCCAGTTTTAGCCCGCTCGACGTGATGCTGGCGGACATTGCCGTGCGCATCCAGCTCAGCCCGACCGACTATCAGCGGGCCGTGGATCATTACAACACCATCCATAATTGGATCGAGCGCGAGGACAGTCCGCTTTTCGGGCTGGTTGAGGAATTCTACGGGCAGGGCGGCTTTGCCATCGGGGCGACGGTTGCCCGCCATGGAACCGACGACGAGTTCGATATCGACGTGATGGCGCAGCTCAGCTTGCCCGTCGACGTCGATCCCGAAACGCCCCTGGCCCTGATGGACGACGCGATCCGGGCCAAGCCGGGTTCGCGCTATCATGATAAGGCCGACCGCAAGACACGGTGCAGTACCGTCTACTACACCGACATGCACCTCGATGTCACACCCGCCGTGCGTCTCATCGGGACTAACGAAAAGACGAGTTTCATCTTTCACTCGAAGCCGGAAGATCCGGCGGAGCCGAAGATGAGTCTCTTTGCCAATCCGTTCGGTTTCGCAGAGTGGTTTCTTGAAATGACGCCGCCCGAGGAGGCGTTTGCCGCGTTCTTCGAGAAGCGCTCGTTGGACTATGACCGAATGGTCTTCATGGCGAAGGCGGATGCAACCCCGGTGCCGGAGCAGATGCCCGCCTACCGTAAGTCGCGTGCCGTGATCGCGCTCCAGCTCATCAAGCGTTGGCGCAACCTCGCCTTTGACCGGCGGCACAAGAAGTTGAGGCAGCCCCCGTCCGTCCTGCTTTCTTACTATGTCGCCCGCAACACGAACCGGGCGACCACACTTGCCGATGAGCTGATCTTCCAGGTAGAGGCTATGATTGCGGCGTTGGTGTCCGCCGAACAGCGCCGCGAGACGATCCGCGAATTCAATCCGCGTTGCCCGGACGATGAACTCACCGACCGCTGGCCGTGCGATCTGCACGAGCAGCGCTTGTTCATAGATGAACTCAGTGCCTTTGCGATCCAGCTCGAAAGGCTCCGTGCGGGTCTGCCGCTAGCCGAGATGCAGCGCATTCTGGAAGATTTGTTCGGCGAACGCCCGGCCCGCGATGCGGTCCGCAAATACATGGACCAGCATGTTTCGGATAACCAGATCGGTAAGGGCTTGCATGTCCCGCGCACCGGGATCATTCCGGCACTCGGATCGGCGGCAGCTCCTGCCATCGCCAAGGCCATGCCGAAAAGTACACCGTTTGGAGACTAGGGCGAGATGCGGCCTCTTTCCGTCGTCGAGCAAGATCAGCACCTGCGGGCCACATGCCCGGAATTTGAGCTCATGCTGAATGCCGGTTGGATCGGAATCTGGGAGGGGACGCTGACGCCGATCTGTCAGACCTACCGCATCCGTATCTTGTATTTTTCACGGCGCCTGTTCGACGGCTGGAAACTCGCCAATCCTCGGATCGGCATTATTGTAGTCGATCCGCCTATCGGCCCCGATCCGCGCGGCACCGGCGATCCGCCGCAACATGTCTACCGGCTCGGCTACCCGCCGGAATTTCCCCGGCTTTGCATATATGATCCGCAAGCGGATGAGTGGTCCCCGGATCAATACTTCGCCGACACAATCATCCCGTGGACGCTGAAATGGCTTCTCTTTCACGAAGACTGGGTGGCTACGGGAGAATGGAAAGGCGGCGGTCGCCATCCAGAAGTTAGGGAGGCCAGCCCATGCCCGAACGAGGAAGACTTGAACCCGGTGAGGCGCGCTCGACAGGTGCGATCCCTGAACGCCGCGTTCCACAGCCTTGGCCGAAAGATCGGCGTTTTCGCATCCTTTCCATTGATGGTGGCGGCATCCGGGGGATCTTTCCCGCCGCTGTCTTGGCAGGACTTGAGCGCTCCTACGCCGGCGGAAGTCCGCTCGCATCTTTCTTTGATCTTGTTGCAGGCACCTCGACGGGCGGCATTCTTGCCATCGGATTGGGTGCAGGACTTTCTGCGGAAGACCTCCTGCGGCTCTATGTTGAGCGTGGATGTGAGGTCTTCCCACCGCTGCCTGACAGCAAGCTGGGCCGCCTGAGGGCGCGCATTCGTGATGTGCGCCACTACACCCGCTACCTCTACAACCGTGAGGCCCTTAAAAATCTGCTGACAGAGAAGCTAGGCGACCGGCTATTCGGAGATTCCAGCCTGCGCCTTTGTATCCCGTCGTTTGACGGACGGCACAGCGAAGTCTTTGTCTACAAGACGCCTCACCATGCCGACTACTGGACTGACCGCCATGAACGCATGGTCGATGTCGCTTTGGCGACTGCTGCCGCGCCCAGTTATTTTAGGCCGTTCGAGCATGGCGGCTACACGCTTGTCGATGGAGGCGTGTGGGCGAACAATCCCATTATGCTGGCGGTGATCGAGGCGCTGATTTGCTTTGATGTAACGCCCAACTGCATTGACGTGCTGACCCTTGGTTGCGGCGAAGATAGCTACGTTGTCTCAGGCAACCTCGTCACAAAGGGCGGTCTCTGGCACTGGCGCAAGATCATGGAGGCTGCGATGCGCCTGCAATCGCTGGCGGCCACCAATCAGGCTCGCCTCTTGCTTGGCCCACCTTCGGTGATGCGGATTGACCCGCCCGACTTTGAGCCTAAGATTCGCATGGATGATTGGCGGCGCGCGGTGGCTAAGATGGTGCCTGCAGCCGAGCAATCGCTTGCTGCCAATGGTGCAAAGATTGCGGATTTGTTTCTACAGCAGCGCGCTACGCAGTTTGAACCGGTGCCTATCGATAGATAGCTGATTTTTCAGTCTCCAGTCTTTGGCGTCATAGATGCTTCAGATGTTGCCATAGGAAATTTCACGTCCTTATTGTGCATCATGCCTCATGCTAATTCGTCTTCCTACGCGGTTCGAGAGATTGCTGCGATCCTGGCCAAGCAGGAGAGTTGCGAAAATTCCAGGTGGCACTGGGAGAAGCTGGAGGCTCGACGGTGGCGTCGATGATCTGTGCTGCGATGCGGCCTCCCTGAATAGGTTAGTCAGACCAGATCGATCGTGTTCATCGTGCCGTTCCATTAAAGAACTCATCAATGACCGATGACAGTGCGGCATTGAGTTCCTCACTTTGGTAACTGCCGCTAAAAATTTCGTGCGGGTACCTCCAATCGACAAAGGTTGCTCTGTTTGAAGCTAGTAGTGATCGCAGACCTTGGTGAGTGGGCAGCAGTGTTAGGTGATCGAGAATTAGTTTCTCTGGATGGGAGTTTTCAAGACGTGTCCGCGTTTGTTCGGGCAGTCCGTCGAACAGTTTCAGTAGGTCATGTGTTTTCGGCACCGGTTTGTCTTTGACTTCGCGAGCCCACCAAGCTTTGAGGGCCACCTCCATTGCGAGAGCCAGAAGTACTGGGACGGCGATGAATTGCCCTTTAAAGAGGTGGAAATCTGAAGTGCGATCAGCACCAACTTCAATTGAACCAACAAATTTCTGCAAAGATAGCGCAGTGCCCATCATTCGGTTGGGTTCAGAGATATTACGTTTGTAAACAGCCATGCTTTCGATGTCGTCGGGCAGTCGCTTTGTCTATTCAGATGTAGTATCGCCCGCACGAACAGCGGTGACTAGCGCTTGGCAAATGGTTAGGTTGGATATGAGCAAGAAGCCACACTTACACTGGTTTCTAGTTCGGCTAACGTGACAATAAGAACCCAGTTCTCAGTTTCATCCTCCGCGGTGCAGCGCCTTGAGTGCTAACGATAAGGCTTCGAAGATAATTGTCCGGCGCGGCTCTTCATCCCACAGCGTGCGGCGCTTCGGTACCCACGGTTTCATTTCGGGAAAGCGCGCCGCCAATGCTTCAGCTTCGTCATATTTGTTGGCGTAACTCTGAACACGATCTACACAGGCCCATTCTACGTCGGCGTTTTGCGCGGCTTTCCAGATGGCATTGATGAGTTCGCGCGACCGTTCGCCTTTGTTGCTGTTGGCGGCTACCCGCTCCGTGACGACCAGTTCCGGCTGGTAGAACGCAATCCGATCGGTCGTGAACTCCTGTACCGCTTTGGTCGAGGTATTGGCTTGCAGTGAGATGCCCCAGTCATAGGGCCTGCCGTCAATCAGAAAGACATAGCCGACCTTGGAAGCGCAGGCGGCAATTGAGAGCACGTAGCGCGGCCTAGCCGTCATACATCGCTGGTAAGTCTGCTAACTGCTCTGTGAGCGCTTGTATCGTCTGCTCTCGTGGGGTCTCGGTTGTATTCTCTTTCGCTACCGGCAGCGTCTGCAATCGCTCCGCCAGCACCCGTTCAAACTGCGGCCGGGCCGCCACACAAAAGTCTGGTAGGCGCAGTCCATAAATCAAACACAGGATGGTGACGTGCTCTATGGACGGCTCCCGGACACCACGCTCAAACTTTGAGACTTGCGTGCGGTGTACACCCAAGAGGTGCGCAACATCGGCCTGTCTGAGACCGGAGCGGCGTCTGAATACTTTAAGATCAACTGCTATCCTCGTTTCCATACGTTGTACGTTATCGATGCTATCACATCGATTGTATGCGCATAGGTCTATCTTCGTAGAGGACGCAAAGAGCCGATTTGTCACATCGGCGCGACCTATTAACGTATAGAGACAGTCAAAAAAGACCAGGGTGTAACCCCGTTTAAAAAGAGGGTTCACACCCTCTTTTGACTGTCCTCTACATCATCAATCCACAAAAATGAGCCTCGCAACCAAGTCACCTTGTGCCCTCTACCCGCACAGCTCAGTTCCCATACACTGGCACGTATGACTGAAGACGAATTTGTGCAGCGATACTTACTCCTATGCCAGCAAATTTTTGAACGCATGAAACGCGAGGGTTCGTTTCCTTGGTCGGATTCGACAAATTCTGACGATATGTTAGATTCGGATGATCCTAAAAAATAGCTTATGAAACAATGCTTTGCGTATACGCGCGTATCAACTGTCAAGCAGGGTGAGGGGGTCTCGCTGCAGGCTCAGAAAGAGGCCATCCAAGCCTTTGCCAAGCGACACAATATCGAAATCGTCAAGTCGTTTGAGGAAAAAGAGACCGCTGCCAAAAAGGGCCGTCCGGTCTTCTCCGCCATGCTTAAAGAATTGTGCCAAGGGGGCGCGGCTGGTCTGGTCATGCACAAGATTGATCGCTCTGCCCGCAACTTTGCGGACTGGGCTAAGATTGGCGAACTGGCTGACGCCGGTATTGTTATTCACTTCGCGTCCGAGAGCTTAGATTTCCACTCACGCGGCGGCCGCCTGACCGCCGATATTCAGGCGGTCATTGCCGCTGACTATATCCGCAACCTCCGGGATGAAACCATCAAGGGCATCAACGGCCGTTTAGAGCAGGGTCTGTATCCCTTCAAGGCGCCACTCGGGTATCTCGACAAAGGCAAGGGCAAGCCGAAGATTCCAGATCCGGCAAAAGCGCCGCTTGTTCTTATGGCCTTTGAGCTTTACGCCACGGGCAAATTCAGCATCAGATCATTGCAGAAGCGAATGGCTGCCGAGGGCTTGCGTAACTTCGCTGGCAACCCGGTTTCCGTCACCGGCATGGAGACCATCCTGAACAGTCCATTTTACTGCGGCATCATTCACATCAAGAGGCGTGACACCACCTATCCCGGCATCCACCAACCCATCATCAATGCTCAACTGTTTCAGACGGTTCAGGACATCAAAGCCGGTCGGCATGTTGGCAAGAAAGTGACGCGCCACAATCATACGTTCCGCGGTCTTTTCAGATGTGCCGAGTGCGGAACCGCTGCAATCGCAGAACGGCAAAAGGGTCACGTCTACTACCGCTGCCACACCCCGGCCTGTCCGACCAAAACCGTCCGTGAGGAGCTTGTCGATGAGGCCGTGGCTGAAGCTCTGCGGTTCGCTCAGCTGCCAAAAACTTCGGCTGCCAATTTAATTCAACGCCTGTCTGACCGGCTGCAGCCGCGCGAGACTAAACCGAAGCTAGACAGCTTGCAGTTGCGCAAGGATTTGGTTGATAGCCGCCTGAACAAACTGACTGATGCGTTGCTTGATGAGTTGATTGACACTGATACATTCAACACCAAGAAAAAGGCGCTGCTGCTGGAACAAGTCAAACTAGCTGATGAGATAGCCGACCGTGACGCACAACCAGACGTTACTGAAGCTGATGTCACAAATTTCCTCGAACTCGTAAAAAGCCTTTATTTGACTTACCGAATTGCCAGACCTGAGGAAAAGCAGCAGCTCGCACAACTTGCCACCTCGAACCGTACGATTTCTGGAAAAAGCGCTTTTGTACAGCCGCACAATTGGTTGTTGCGGGCATCTGATCTCATAGATGTCCTAGGTGGTGCCCATTATGCGGATAGTTCTCGAAGGGAGCGCGATGAGACAGAAAGACACTTTGAGCAGTTGGCTGAATTACTGTACAGCCGGGAAGTCAAGGATCTGGCAAAAATCGTGTCTAGAGATGATGAAGTTTAGAGTTTGAACCAGATTTCGTGTAGAATCACTGCATGGAAGAAGAAGAAACAAAGGCCGGTTGGCCGCGGGATAGCTATACGGGTCCGGGAGGAGGAATTTACACTGGACCAGGCGGTGGTTTGTATACCGGGCCTACGCCTTACTAAATCAATATCCCGCCAAGGAAATTTCACCTAAAGTATTTGCTAGATCTCGATTATGAAGAAGAATACCTTCTGTTGAAGGGCGCTTGGGATATGTAGGAAAATTATCGCATCAAGATATTATCAATTTCCTCAATGGCATATCGCCTGTCAACCTCCTTTACTTGTGATTTTTCCAATATTTTCTCAAACGTATCGCCGATCCTCCCCGGACCCTTGTGATAGAGGTTGGAGTGGCCGGCGGCCGTACCTTGCCTTAAAGCTTCAGAACAATTCCACCCCTGGGACAAACCCGCGGCAAATACGCCAATGAAAGCATCTCCTGATCCGATGGCCTCCAACCCGGATTTTTCGAATTTGGAGCTCGAAAAGAGGGCTGGGTCTTTTTTGTCCCCGAAAAGGAATGCTCCATATGAACCGCACGTTACAATCGTGAATCTAACGCCGGACTCCTCAAAACGCTTCAGTCCCTCTTCAAAACTCGTCATTGCGTTTTGCTGGGAAAAGGCACGAAGCTCCTCGATGTTTGGCTTGATAAAGTCGATCGGAGTTGACCCTACGTTTATGATCCGATCAAGGTCCGTATCTACGAGGATATTCGCACCTTGGGACTTCACCTCTCGAATCAAGTCAAGAAGCCTTTCGTTGGAAAAGCCGGTGGGCAAGCTACCGGAAATCAACACCGTATCTTTTTTCTGAACACGATTTGAAACGTGTTCAGTGAAGCGGATTACCTCATTGTCAGTTACTTCGAATCCGATTGTCTGTATGTGAGCAACTAGACCATCGGCATCGACGATGGTCAGATTTCGACGCGTTTCTCCAGGGAAGCTAACAAGTTCGATCTGCGTTCGACGAAAAAGGCAGTTGCTGAAATAGTCCTGATCAAGCTCTCCCACCATAGCGTGTAAAAAGGTTGCAATGCCAAGGTAGTCGCTCGCGAACGCGGAATTCACGCCTTTTCCGGACGCATAGCCATTTGTTTCGACCGCTCTTTGAACTTGACCACGTGAAAATCGATCAAGTCGAATTCTTACGTCGATCGATGTATTTGGACATATTATATGATACATAAAAATATATATTAAAATTAAGCAAGTATTATTTCAGAGCAATTGTCGTATAATTTATCATATAAATCTTTAGATGAATCATTTTGATCAATGACTAGGCTTATTTCATCGTCGAAACATGCAAATTTCCGATCTTCGACAATTCCGACCTTTGACGAATCGCCGAGAATCATAGTTTTCTTAGACAGAGATATAATGTCCTGTTTGTTCTTGACCTCGATATTCTCATGCGTAGTCATGCCGGCCTTGAGGTCAATGCCATTGACACCAACGAAACCGATATCCGCGCCGCCGAGTTTTCGTAGTGTTTTTAAGAACGCGCCGGATTCTCCGTCATCTGGATTCACCAATGCCCTTGTGTTCGGCCGTACATATCCGCCAACCAGGAATAGTTCGAAAGGACAAGTGTGTTGGTTCATTCCGTGAATGTCAGCGGTATCGAGGAGGATCTCTACAGCTGACATGCTATTCGTCACGATAGTGATGTTGGCCAGAGACCTGCTGACAAAGCGAGCGCACAGCACCTTTACCAATGCATCAGTGGCAGATCCCGCATCGATTGCAATCGTGTCGCCGGAGCGCACTGACCTTGCTGCCACTCTGGCAACGGCAGCCTTTCTCTCCAGGTTAATCTGTGTCTTCCAACGATAATGTTCCTCAAGAACATAAAGCTCATGTCCATCAAAAGCGACGCCCGGCAAAAGATCTCTTTCAAAGAGCTCGTCCAGGAGTTCTGACAGCGTGATTCCAGCTATTTCTTCATTGCTGTTTTTCTGAAACAGATCGAAAAACGACTCTTTCGAAATTGGATTTTCGCGCCGATAAGGAAACAATATTGATATGCATTTTTGAGCGATGACATCCAAAAATTCATCTGCGTTTTTTAGTAAATCAATCTGGGTCTCTGTATTCGGGTTATTGATATTCTCAAGCTCTCGACAGGCAAGCGCGAACAGATCAGCGACAATCGAATTTGCAACGAACTCAACTGATCTCTCCGAGAAATCGGTGCATTTTAGATATCGGCGCTGAGATAAATCTGGCATGCCCAATTTGTCGAGCGCATCACTATCGACAAGAATGACCAGAAGGATAGTTCTATTGTTATGACGTTCAGCCTCTAAAGCCCAATTGACCTCTTTTTTGACCCAATCAGATTCGGCAGCGTCTCTATCTAAAAATAGTAAAAGATAATCAGACTTCTCACACACTTCGCTTTTGAGTGTTTGTGTTACGTCATCTCCGATGAAGAGATTTTGCTCATCTATCCAAGTGTCCACGTGCTCGGGAAAATATCTTCTTATCTCGCGAATGAGCGGTTTTTGGCGACTGCTATGACTTAGAAAAATTCTCATTTGCGAACCTTTTGAGGCATTGATTCAAGAGTAGGTGGCTTGTATTGGCGCTGTCGACTTTGGAAGTTGATACCTCTAATCTCTACAGTTGCGGACCAGTACGGCGCTCGCGAACCAGGGCAGCCAGAAGAGGCGTACTGCCGATTTTGAAGCGTTTCAGGCCAATCCTACTGGGTAGCCCTTAACGAGACCTACTTAAAACACGTCGATCCAACAAGGCGGTTTAAGCGATTGGAATGTGCATCTTGCCGGCGCCCGCCGGGTATCGCCAAGCATCAAGAGTGGGATGTGAACCTGACAGGACCTCGCTGACGATTGCGCAGAGATCTCGCTGGAATCTCAAATTTCTCATGTA
Source organism: Hyphomicrobiales bacterium (assembly GCA_028280515.1). GTDB lineage: Bacteria > Pseudomonadota > Alphaproteobacteria > Rhizobiales > Methyloligellaceae > UBA2767. The sequence continues at coordinate 23,689 of JANQLP010000180.1, read as the reverse complement.
GTGATATCATCATCGACTGAAGCGATTTTTTTCTCACTTAGGGTCATACGACAACTTTTCATTTGACCTTCCGTCTACATTGACACCGACAGCTGGTTTCCAGTTCATCGAGCCGGGTGTGCAGGGTTTCACCGAGTTGCTGCAGATCGTCATGCATGTCCATCATGCGCTCAGCGATCGAAATCACATAGACTAGGAATGTCTGTGAGTTTCCCGAGGGCGGACGAGGCGGTCGCTTTCGTTTGTCTCCCATGCGTCCATTCTAGGCTCCACAAACAGGAGCAGTAGAAGGCGCGAGGTGCCCATGCGACAGGTCATATCCTCTTTGCGCCCGGCCTCGGTGCCGCACAATTCTATCAATGGAACCCATCACCATTCTGGCCCTTACCAACGCCGCCCGGAAACAGGTGCTGTTTGGCATCAAGCAAACCGACCGCCTGTTTCACCAATACATCATCGGCAAGACAGGCACGGGCAAATCAACTCTGCTCCAAAACATGATCTGGCAAGACCTGCAGGCCAACCGGGGTCTTTGCCTGATTGACCCCCATGGCGATCTGGTCGAACGCATCGCTCGCAACATCCCGGCCTATCGGCAACGTGACGTTCGCTACTTCAACGTGCCCGACCGGACGCAGCCCTATGGCTATAACCCGCTGCGCTTTGTGCAGGTCGAGAAACGGCCGCTGGCCGCTTCAGGCATGCTCGATGCCATGCAGAAGATGTGGCCGGATGCATGGGGTGTGAACATGGAGCATATCCTGCGTAACGCCCTGCTTGCCCTCCTGGAGCGGCCGGGCAGCACCATGGCGGATATTCTACGCTTGCTCGATGACAAGACGTTCCGGCGGGCGGTGGCGCAGCGTCTGAGCAATGCGCCGGTCAAACGATTCTGGACGCGCGAATATGAGGATTACTCATTCCGCAAACGCGCCGACGGGGCCGGGCCGATCCTGAATAAAGTGGGCGCGTTTCTCGCCGATCCGAGTATCCGGCAGATCCTTACCGAGCCGGAAGAAGATCTGCACTTTCGTCAGATCATGGATGACGGTCAAATCCTGCTCGTCAATCTGGCCAAGGGTCAGATCGGCCAGGATGCCGCCGGCATTCTCGGTGCCCTGTTGGTCACGACCCTCGGCCTCGCAGCCTTTAGCCGCCAGGACAGTCCCGAGCAGAGCAGGCGCGACTTTTTCCTGTATCTCGATGAGTTCCAGAATTTTACCACGCGTTCAATGGCCGATATGACCTCGGAATTGCGCAAGTATCACGTTGGCCTCGTGCTGGCGCATCAGTACTTGTTTCAGCTTGACCCCCATGTCCGTGAAGCGGTCTTAGGCAACACCGGTACGCTCATATCGTTCCGCCTCGGCGCCGGTGATGCCAACTATATGGCGCAGGAGTTTCAGCCTGAATTTGCCCCCCTCGATTTTGTGCGGCTGCCCAATTACGACATCTATCTGCGGCTGATGGTTGACGGGCTGCCCACTCCGCCATTCAGCGCCACCACGCTCCCGGCAACTCAGTAGTCTGTATTGACTGACCTTTGTTCCTGACGGCTTGTTTTCAAAGGGGCACGTTTTTGCCTGTGCTGAACTAATTGCCTCAATATATCTGGCTGTATATGCGCTTTCCCGGAAATAGTTGATAGTGAACTTGGTGCAGAAAAAGATAGACCATGCCGATCTCCTCGCTAGTATGAATCGGTCGTTTGACTAGCCTCACTTGTGCGTCAAAGGACAACTTTCGTTGCAAACTATCGGGTAATTCCCAATGCAGAATAAAAAGCTTCTCCAGTGTTCAATGGTGTTTTTGGTTTTTATTTCCCTTGCAACGGTCGCTCACGCCTTTCCGAATGGCGCACTTCAAGACAAGGCGAGTCTTCTACCCTCAAGCCAAATATACCCTCTGCCGCACGAAGCCACGGACTTCGGAGATCTGCTAATCCGCGTGATGAGTTCAGCTGAACGGCAGCGCCTCCAACGTGAATTAGCAAAAAAGAAGGCGCAGCTCCGGCGCGCACAACAGGCCTTGGAGCAAAAGCGCAGGGAGAAGGCGCAGCGTAACTTGGCGCGCCAACGGACCCTGCAGCAACGGCAGCGCCGCGCTCAGCAGGAGGCCCAGCGCAGACGCCAGCAACAGATGTTGCGTCAGCGGCAGGTAAGGCAACCGCAACAGCAATACAAGCGAAATCAACCAACTGTCCGCAGTAGCCGTGCCCCGCAAAACAACAATGCTGTCCGTGCTCGTCAGCTCCGTCAGCTGGAACAGGCTCGGCAGAAAACGCTTGCCATGCAACGCGAACTACAGCGCCGGCGAGCTTTGCAGCAACGACAACGCAACAGTCAACGCGAGGCTCAGCGCGGACGCCAGCAACAGATGTTGCGTCAGCGGCAGGTAAGGCAACCGCAACAGCAACAGCAATACAAGCGAAATCAGCCAACTGTCCGCAGTAGCCGTGCCCCGCAAAACGACAATGCTGTCCGTGCTCGTCAGCTCCGTCAGCTGGAACAGGCTCGGCAGAAAACGCTTGCCATCCAACGCGAACTACAGCGCCGGCGAGCTGCTGCTCAGCGAAAACAACAAAGCCCGCGCCTCGGTGTTGCTCCGCGTCAAACGCAACAACAACGTCAAACTCGCGTCGTTTCGCCAAATCGGCCACAACCACGAAATCAGACGGTACCGCGCAAGTTGCAAGAACCGGCAGTCAGCCCGCAGTTTCGCCAGCGCAACTTGCGACTGCTGGAACAAGCCAAGCGCCAGACAGAAGCACTGCAGCGCCAGCTGGACCAACGAAAAGCCCTTAAACAGCATCAGCCCACCGTCCCGCGCACAACAACTTCAAAGCAAACCGATCTGCTGCAGCGAAAGCGGGAACTTGAGCACATAAGGCGCAACCTGGAAGCGCAAGCGAAGCACCGCCAACTTCAGCGGCGCAACCCGTCGACTACACGTCGGCCGCCACCGAAGCTCACCAACCGGCAGCTGAACACATTGGCACGAGAAAGAAAATTACAGGCGGTGCGGAAAACTGATCCTCGTTCCGATTACGTCCGCCGCCAACAGCAGCTCAAGACCATTGAGGCGCTACGCCAGCGCAAGCGTCGCCAGGAACAGCAGCTTCGTGCTCGCGCCTCAAAGCCGCCCGTGCTGAGGCCCACTAAACAAGCTTCATCACCGGCGGCATCTAAAAGGGAACAGCAACTTCGTCTCATCGAAGACCTTCGACAGCGGAAACGAGCGTTGGAGGCACAATTAGAGGCCAAGCAGAGCCGGCAAGCGAACAGACCGCCAGCTACGCCTAACGCTCCCAAGAAAAATGTGGCCGCTAAGAGTACTGTACCCGACAGCAAATCCGTTGGGCTCACCGCAAATGATAAACGCTGGGCCGATACGCTGCCATCTGACCTCAAAAAACAAGTTTACGGCATTCGACCCGAAATTGTTGACGCTATGAAGCGCAACGGCCGGTGGAAGTACTACCAAAGTACCGTGATGGACACGCTTAATGTCCGAACGAATGAGGTCGAGGCAAGGACGTTCGCTGATACATATAGCAAGGAGTTGGACAAGAACGCTAACCTGGGATGCGATGTTCCGGTGGTTGGCAGCGGAGCCTGCGCGATTTCTGCCGGAAAAGCCCTGTCGGAGAAACGGTACCTTGATGCCGGGTCAGCCGCCTTGAATGCGGCGCCGATTGGCAAGGCGCTCAATCCGGTCAAGTCTACCTATAACTCACTCAAGAATGTCCCTCTCAAACTTCGAAAACCTGCCCCTCTTTCCAATAAGAAAATCTCGGAAGAAGCAGATAAAATTTCAAATGGTCACGCTTTTGATAAACATGTTCTCCGGCGTGGTGAGTTTCAGGGAGACATGATCCGCACACGCCCGCAATTTGCTAAAGAGATCGAAGAAACAATGAAGAACTATACTCATTCAGGTCAACTCAAGCATGGGCGGTCATGGTACTATAATGAACGTAATAATATGTTAGTCCTCAGAAATCCAAATTCAATAGATGGCGGAACGGCATTTAAAGTTGATAGAGATCTATTTCCAGACCCATTTAAGTATCTAAATAATTTGCGATAATCATGAAAAATGTAAAACCCGATCTATCAGATTCTGAGATTGATGTAATTGAGGGGTGCTTGCGAGCAGTCGCGTATGGGCCGTTTTTTGACGAATGGGAGTTTAATACTCTCTTCGGAATGGAGAGACGAGATATTGAAAATATTTTGCTGAATTGGCCAGAAATAGTCTGGCAGAATGAAGCGAATTTAGATGCAATTATTGGCTCCATGAATCAGCTCACTGGATATCCACACGGGATGGAATCGGAGTTAAAAAGATTCACTGGCGTTGAGGCGCATCAAATACGTACTTTGCTTGAAGATAAAGTCGTCCCTTTTTCCGCTCGGGAACTCTCTTGAGATTTTGTTACTGTGTAAATCGTTGAAGCATATGCGCTTCATTCTCTCTGACTCTCCTTGCCGGTATGGCAGCATACTCAAGAGCACTAATTCTGTTTCAGTCTAACATCAACGAGTAAATCGTACTGAAGCGCATAGATTTGCACCATACCCATAATCGAACTCTCTATCCCCTTCTTTTGAAAACACTCTGTGCCAGATTGCTGACTCTTTTGTATCAAGGCGTCGCACTCCAAGACTTGCCGCAGTGTCACGCCATGGGAATTGAGTAATTCAGACAGCTTCTTGTAGAGTTCAGCACCTTCGGGCCCCTGCGCCGCTTGCAGGCATGCAATCCGCCATTTCACTGGTGCGGAAGCATCACACACAAGGTCACCTTGTGGCGCCTGATTGCGATCGCGTTGGCTGGATGGATTGTATTTATTTCCGGGCTGCCTGCGCGCAAGGAGTTGTGAGCGAGTCTTATTCGGATTGGAACCGGGCGTTAGTGCAGCGATCTTCGACCGCACACTTCTGGTCGCATTGGAGCCATCCTGCATCCGGTCGGCCCACCGCAGGGCATGCTGATAGCTCGCGCGCGCTGCTTCGATGTCCCCACGCTGGCGTTCTATGTCGCCTCTCATTGCGAATGCGAGATAGTTGGCGTAAGGCGTCATCCCCTTCATTTCGATAATCCGATTGCAGGCGATTTCATCCCCACCGCTACAAGCTCGCAGCAGGCCATCGACGACGATCTGTTGCTGTTGGCGTTTGAGTTGTTCTTGCTGTCTTTGCTCAGCGTCCCACTGCTGCAGTTGCTGAAAGACGCCGCCGAACAAATTGAACATTTCCCTGGGATCAGCGGCTTGCGCAGAACTTGCAGCGACTAACCAAACGCAACAAACAAGCGGCAAAATTCGCACGTCTAAAACTCCAGAGATTGGCTAGGCTGACAACATTAATAGCTACTAATTTACTCGGCAAATACAGATTCGAATGCAAACCTCTTAAAGCCCGACCTCTTCAACGAACGGTGCGCCATGCCAATATTGACTCAGGCCGATGGTGATTTGATTTTTGCAAAATTAGCAGTCCTTTTTATCAAAATCTCATATTCCCTTTTGCTCTAATGGTAGCAATGCCTGCGCCCAAAACGGCCAGCCGTGATTTCTCGAAACCATCAATTGAGAAACATCTCGCAGTTCTCGAGATCGCGCGAACTCAGTGCGACCACGCTCCCGGCAGCGGCGTAGCCCGCTGACGTTCGGGGTAAAAAAAGACTGCACCTGTAGACGTGCAGTCTAGTTGCCCCATGGGGTCAGGCAGCCTTTTTGGTTGTAGCTGCTTTCTCGTCCGTGTCCGTTTCGGTGTATTTGCGCAGCACCAGCTTGCCGTCGACCGGCAGGGCTTTGAGCAGCACCGTGAACCCCTTTTTATCTTCGTGGGCAAAGGCACTACCCACCAGCGTCCAGAAGTTCGTGTCCTCGTCAATGTCTTCCACGACATAGGCGCGGTACACCGGCTTCTTCTTCATTGGCATCGCTTCACTCCGTTTTCGCATTGGCACCCTCATTGGTGCGCTCCCATTTTCCCAAGCCCTCGCGAAGTCCCTAGGGGGCGCAAGGTGACGGCCAGAGATGAGACCCACCAAAAAGCAAACCCGCTGCCTTTCGAAGCCGCTCCCTTGCGGGGTTATGGGGCGGCTCCGAAAAGCAACGTGTATAGACAATAATTTTCCAACTATAAGTGGTAATTCGGCTTCTGGAGACTGCCGCTTATTTAGGCATGGCTGCAATTAATACTCGTTGTTTTTTGGAAATACATCATAGATGTTAGTCAGTGTACGTCGCAACTCATTACGGGGATGAAGCCATGCAGTTACGCCTACGCCGCAGCCAACGATCAGGGGGCATGATGTCGAACAAGGTGGTCTTTTCTCTTGAGATGCAGGTCAATCTCAGCCCTGAGGAAATCGAGAATGTTGACCGCTATAAGTTGGGTAATGAAGTGCTGTTCAGCAAAGAGCGGGTGGCCTTTGATAACTCTGATAGTGGGTCATGGGGAGCCGTCGCCCGCAATCTGGCCGCTGCTGCCACCGTACTCACCATCAACATCAATGATCTGGTCAAGGGCCGGGTGGTCGAGTGCAAGGATATTGTTGAAATGCTCGACGTTGAGGAACAAATCCGTTCCGCCTGCCACACCTTCAACAGTGTTCTGCAGGCGGCGGCCCAATTTGACGGTGACGAGATCATTGAAATCTGATGCGTGACGCTCTTTCCAGAGCACTCAACACCATCTGGCCGTCATCAATCGGCTTGAAGTCGCTGCCCGATGACGGCCAGAACCTGCGCCTGCTGTATTCCCGTGCCATCACCCTCCGGGGCTGCTCACCACTGGCTGATCTGGATTTGCTCGATGTAGCCATCGAAATGATGAGGGAGGCCGTGGAGCAAAGTGACACCGACCCGCCGTTAGAAGTTCAGCTGGCAGTGGTCACGGCCATTCAAGACCTGATGGCATTTGAAGCCTTGGTCGAACCAGACATTGATTGGCACACCCTCGACACCAACGGTTACGAGGCCATGCGCCTGCGGCAATTTCTCAAAGATCAAATCCGCTTCTTTGAGGATTATGAGGCCAACATGGACAGGTGGCGCGATGCCACCCGAAACATCTTTAGCGGGTTGCTCAGTTACCTGCCAAGCCACCAACTCGCCAGCAGTGAGGATGACGCCGGGTTCCCGGTCTCCGTCATTGACCTGTTGGAAACGCCCGACGATGCCATTGAACGGCTGGTGTTCACGCCGTTTGAGGATGAGTTTCGTTACGCCGGTCTGTTCCGCGAACTACGGGAACGTTTTGACAGTAATGCGCTGATTGCGTCCGGCATTGACCCCCGCGATCGCCATGAGACCAAGAAGCAGATCACGCTGCCCACCGACTACCGGGCTGACACCCCGCTTGATCTGGTACAGGCCTATGCGCGGAACACGCCCTTTGCGTCCTTTTTCACTCACAGCGTGCCATACACGATTCCCGAAAGTGCCTTATTCGAGCACTGCATGTGTTTTGCCGGGACGGGTCACGGCAAGACGCAGCTGTTGCAGAAGCTGATTTTCGCGCAGCTGCAAAAGGCGCAAAAGGAAACCCGCTCCATCGTCGTGATTGATAGCCAGGGTGATCTCATCCGCAAGCTGGCCCGGCTCTCGCTGTTTGACCCCGATGACCCGGCATCGCTTGCGGACAAGCTGGTGCTGATCGACCCGTCCGATGTGGAGTGGCCGGTCTCACTCAATATCTTTGATGTGAAGCGTGACCGCATTGACAGCCGCCCGCTGGCGGAACGTGAGAAGCACCTAAATGGCATCATCGAACTCTATGAGAACTTTTTCGGCTCACTGCTTGGTGCGGAACTGACCCAACGGCAGGGGGTGATTTTCAAGTACCTGGCGCGGCTGATGATGGAAATTCCCGACGCCAATATCTTCACGCTGCGCGACCTGATGGATGACCCGAAGCCATACACCAGGTACATGAAGCAGCTGACCGGCTCGGCGCGGTACTTCTTCGACAACGAGTTTTTTGACAAGGGCTTTGCCGCCACCAAAAAGCAGATCGCCAAGCGGCTGTGGGGGGTGCTGGCGACACCGGCCTTCGAACGTATGTTCGGGCAGCGCGAGAACAAAGTTGATCTGTATGATCTGATGAACGCCGGGAGTATCATTCTTATAGACACCAGCAAAGACCTGCTCAAACAGGAAGGCTGCGAACTGTTTGGCCGCTTCTTCATTTCCATGATTATGCAGGCGGCGCTGGAACGCTCGGTCATCGAGGAGCACAATCGCACGCCGACGCTGTTATACGTGGATGAGGCGAGTGAATATTTTGATGAGAATTTTGAGGTGATCTTGAACCAGGCCCGCAAGTACAAGATCGGGCTGACCTGCGCTTCGCAGCACCTTAACCAACTCTCACCCCGGCTGCGTGCCGCCATGCTGGCGAACACCAGCATCAAGATTGCCGGGGGCATCAATGTCAAGGATGGTGAAATACTGGCGGCTGAGATGCACACCACGCGCGATTTTCTCAAGAGCATGAAAAAGCGTCGTGATACCACCGAGTTTGCCCTGTGGGTGAAACACGCCACCCCGGGAGCACTGCGCATCTCGGTGCCGCTTGGCTTTCTCGAACGCCAACCGACGCTGTTGCATGAGCAGTATGATGATCTGCGCACCCGTATGCGGGAGCGGTACTGCCAACCGCTGGCAGACTTGGAACAGGAGTGGGCCAGCCGGTTTGTTGAAGAACCGCCGGAGCAGCCGCAAGCAGCCGCCGCACCACCCGAGCCGGAAGCAGCTGAAGAGCAACCACCTGAGTCAATAGTTCCGCCGCCACCGCCAGCCCCACCGGCAACCTCTGGCCCCACCAGTCCGCCGGAACTCGGACGCGGTGGCCGTCAGCACACCTACCTGCAGCAGTTCATCAAGGGCCTTGGCGAACAGCACGGCTGGCACGCCACCATTGAAGCCCCCACCGAAAATGCCGAGGGTTTTATTGATGTGGCCTTGCTGCGCGGTGATGAGCGCATCGCGTGTGAGGTGTCGGTGACGACGTCTTCCGAGCACGAAGTGAGCAACATTCGAAAATGTCTCGCCGCTGGCTACACCAACGTGTGGGCGGTACTGCACCACGCCAGACAGATCAGGACGTTCAAGCGACGGCTGCAGGAACATCTGTCTGAAGCAGAACTAGCGCGGGTAACGGTTCTGCGGGCCGATGAACTGCCGGACAGTTTTGCCGCCCTTGATGTTGGTGAGATCGACCGTGAAGAAACCGTCCGGGGCCGCCGCGTCAGGGTCAAGCGGGTCAAAGGCAAACTCAACGAAGCAGCTGACCGGCGCAAGGCGGTGGCAAAGGTGATTGCCAGGTCATTGCAGGGGCGAGAGGATACGTAAAGCGGCAATTGTTTCGTAGGAGGCACCCATGACCACAGCAGCGCTTACGGAGATTCTGAGTGACGTCGAGGCCCTTGGCGTTGATCCCGACTGGACACAGCATATGCGTAAAGAGGTAGACCGGCTTCAGTTTGAGCATCGGGCGTGAGTGAAGTCGGGCAAGCCGCCCTTGCATTGTTGGGAAGACATCAAACGATTCCTGGCCGCCCGTCTCTGAAACGATGAGATCAAGCTCATCCATTACCGGCGCAAGCTGGAGGCCAAGGGCTATGCGGTGTATCTGCCGCCGGAAGAGAACTGAGGGGGTTGCTGAGGGTCTGATCAAAGTCCCCCACCCACGTCCTTTCACTGCGCGTCGCGTGGGTCACGCGATGTGTGAAAGACAGAGAGGATCTCAATCGTGTCTGAGGTCGCGCGATAAAAGATCTTGTATGGGAGTCGGGGAACAACGAGGCAGCGAACGTCTGGGATATCGGTGAGACGGCCGCACTGTGGCATGGCCTGTACTTGCGCAAACAGACGCTCAAAGACGGCGAAGAGAGTGGTCGCCGCCCGTGGATCTCGGTCTTCAAGAAATTCGCTGATGGCCACTAGATCGTTATAGGCTCGCGTCGTGAGCCTGAGCTTCATGCGGGGCGGTGCTTAGCAAAAAGCGACTGCACCTGCTCCTCGGACGCAAAGTCACCCGAACGGGCGTCCTCAAGTCCCTGCAGGATGGCTTGACGTTCTTCATCGGTAACAATGACGGGGGCCGCTGCAGTCGCTGAGAGAATGACCTCAGCGACTTCATTCTGTCGCTCGGGCGATAACTTCCGAACGGCCGCTATGGCTTGCTCGAGTAATTTTGTCATGCGCTCAGTATAGCAGAACTGGCCGACTCGCGCACGCGGCCGCCGCCACGCCAACCACTGTGTTTTTACAAATCCGCTGCGGAGCTGACGCCCTCGGTGTCCGATTGTGCATTGGCGTCTGGTGGCTCGGCCGGTGGTACGCTAACCGGCGTTTCTTCAACCACGGCATTATCCATCGTCGTGTCGCTGTCGGTGTTCGTCCGGGTTTCGCTATCGGTCGGTTCTTTGACCTCCGGCTCTGCGATATCGTCTGATGAGGTTGCTGAACGACCGGCTTCTTCCTCAACCCGTTCGGCGCTCGTTGGTTCGTCTGCCTCCGACTCTGCGGTGTCAGCTGATGAGGTCGCTGACGGCGTGTCGCCATTCTCAGTTTGCTCCTCCTCTTGCGATGCGCCGGTTGGTTCTTTCGCCTCCGGTTGGGCAGTACTATCTGTCGTTGTCGCAGGCGTCGTGCTGGCCAGTTGGGCTCTGAGCGCAGCTACCTCCGCTTCGAGGGTGTTAATGCGTTCGTCATGGCCCGCCACAACCTGCCAAAGTTCCTTGAGCGCCTGGATGATGTAGATGGGCAGTTCTGAAAAACGCACCTGCAGGTAGCCATCCGTGCTGGGGGTAACCAGTTCCGGCAGGGTTTCCTGTACTTGTTGGGCGATGAGCCCGGTCTGACGCTCAACGGTGCCGTAGTTGAAGCTCTCGGCAGCGGTGTCATTCCAGCGGTACGTCACCGGCTCAAGGGCGACGAGCGCGGCGAGCATGCTGCGCGTGCTGCTGGCAGTAGTGGTACCCCTGTCAGCGCCAGAGAATATGAGCGGCACAATGTCGGTTTTGAGCGTCAGATCGGAGCTACAGGTGCCGGCAATGGTGGTGCCGTCTGCGTCTTTCACACAGCCAGTGGTACCGACGCCCACCCGGATGTCACCAACTACGTGGAGTTTATCTGAAGGGTTGGTGGTACCGATGCCGAGCGACGCGGTGGTGTCCGTGACATACACGTTCGATGGCGTGTATGGAATGGTGTACTCGTTGACGTCTTGGCCACTGCTGCCCACCACGAACATCTTGGTGCCGTCGGTGTTGAAGGCCAGGCTTTGAGGGCTTGTCTCCTGCGTCGCCACCGAGAAGCTGTCGACGAAGCTGGCGGTGGAGACGTCAAAGGCAGTGGTTAGGGTATACTCGTTGACAGCGTCGCCACCGCTGCCCGTCACAAACATCTTCGTGCCGTCGGTGTTGAAGGCGAGGCCGGTTGGAGTAGTCTCCTGCGTCGCCACCGAGAAGCTGTCCACGAAGCTGGCGGTGGAGACGTCAAAGGCAGTGGTTAGGGTATATTCGTTGACGTCGTCGCCACTGCTGCCCGTCACAAACATCTTGGTGCCGTCGGCACTGAAAGCGAGGCCGGTTGGATTTGCCTCCTGCGCCGACACGGAGAAACTGTCGACGAAGCTGGCGGTGGAGACATCGAAGCCGGTGGTGAGGGTGTATTCGTTGACGTCGTCGCCATTGTTGCCGACCACAAACATCTTCGTACCGTCGGTGTTGAAGGCCAGACCCTGGGGGATTGCCTCCTGCGCCGACACGGAGAAACTGTCGACGAAGCTTGCGGTGGAGACATCGAAGGGTGTGCCGCCGCCGGTTGAAGCGAACGGCCCGCCGAGGGATGCCCAACTGCCGCCCAAGTCCTTGTATTGCAAACTGCCGGCAGTGTCGCGGAGGCCGTAGCCGCTGCTACCCGCCGCATCACCGAAGTTCAAGTAGCGGTTGGCCCCGGAGAGGATGGCGTTGCCGTAGACATCCAACACTGACGCTGGCGAAGAAGTCCCTACTCCCACATTCCCCGAAAAGACCGGCGAGTCAGAGAAGACCGCACTGCCAGAACCGGTCTCATCGGTAAGGCGGCCGAGGAGCGCAGTTGAAGTGAAGCTGTTGAGGTCATCGGCCAGGTCCAGTTGGTTTAGGGTTAGTTCCTGGTTGGTGAGGGTGAGGTAGTCGGGGGTGCCGGCCAGCGTCACCGGATCATGGCTGGAGGAGGAGGCAGCAAAGCCTAAGGTGGAGGTGGCCACCCACTCGAGGCCGCTGGCGGTACGCTGTAGAACATAGCCGGTGAATCCGGCAGAGTTATTCACATCAAAGAGACTACCGGCGATGTGGAGGTTGGTGGTGGTGGCGGTGCCACTGATAAGGAAATCGGTGGTAGATGCGCCACCTAAGAAGGTCAGGTAGCCACTGGCACTGTCGGCTTGGTCGCTGCGCAGAAATGAAGTGGTGGCCAGCCCGTCAAGCTGCCGGGCCTCGAAAGCGGCCGGGACAGTGCCAAGCACTTTCCGGGGGGTCATCTCACCGTCCCAGGTTGGGCTACCGGTGCCACCGACCTCGACGCCAAGGTAGAGCGGCTGGTTGAAATTCACGCCTGTTAGCGGGCTGGTGGAGCCGAGCAGATAGGAGAAGAGGCCGTTTGTGACTGTGGTGCTGGCCGTCTCTTGCCAGATGGCACTGCCGCCGCTGGGGACGGTGTATAAGAAGAAGCGGACGTTGTATGTCCCGTCAGCGACAGTGGCGCCGGTGTTGTCAGTCAGTTTGCCCTGGTAGTTGATCTCGGGGTTCGCAGCGGCGTGCACGGGGGTGGTGTAGCTGCCCCCCTGACCACCGATAAAGACCGCTGCTGCGACAGCCCAAAACAAATATGTTCGCCACGGATGAGATAGTTTCACTGAGTGTTTTTGTTGAATACATCCGGCAGACAACTCAGCGCAGCGTACCGTGATCGGGGTCGATCACCTGGCTCAATTGAACATGCACCAAAAAGCCCGCCACCAAGAGAGACGCGAAGATCTCCTACATGAGTTTCCCCATGTAACCTCAAACAGCCCTGATGACGGGTTCTCCGAGTTTGAGGTTTTTAACACCATGGCGATCATACGCTTTAGGTGTGCTACGTAGATACGTATGTCATTATCGTAGCATTCCGCCAATCGCCGCGCAAAACGACTGCAACGTACAACCGCCCAACCGGCAAGATCATGCCCATTGGCTACCACAGCGTTAGTCATCGCTGGGCTTCAGACAGGTGAGGGCACTGACCTGCCCGTTTGTACTCGGAGGTATGAAGGGACAGCTGAGCATTGCAAGGTCTCTGATAGCGTAAAGAGGTGGGCAATGGATGCAGGTGTTGCGGTTAGCGATGCCGATGTCGTGGCTATGATGGAGTGGATGCAATAATCATATACTTCGGATGGTTATGGGTTCGCGTCTGCAATATGTGTGCGCTCAGAGATCAATAGGAACCTATGCTGTTCCAGTTCAGGCGAACTGAAAGAAATCGGTAGCCTTAGCTGAAATTAGAACAGTGCTCGGTCATCGTGCAGCCGGTCCACCCATGAGCGGGAGCGTTGCGTTTGGGACGGGACAATTGGATGTCCGCCCGCGCCCCAATGCTGACCTGCGTATTCATTGCGGCTGACCGGAACGTCCAGCAGTTCTCTACGCCCCCTGTCACATCCCCGCCATGCTTGCGCGATCTATTTAGATCGTTGAAACATTGAACAAGCCCAATTTTTACAATTCAAAATTTGGAGAGAGGTGGGGTAGAAAGTGTCGAATACACGCAAGGCGAGTGTCAAATCGAAAGATCAACCCAAGAGGAAAACATCTTCCAGCGGTGCCGAGAAGAAACCTGCCGCGGGAAAGGTTGCCGAGACGTCTGATTCCAGTAATGACGCAGCGGAGGAGGCTGCCCGCCAGGCAATCCAGGCCAAGATGATGGCCGCCGGCTTCGGCGAAATTGTCTCCGTTCTGATGCGCTCGCCACACTACCGGCATTACAGTCTCACGGATCTTGAATGGCTTGTTGTGCCGCCACTCCTCGCCAACCAGTTCACCCTGGCCGAGGCACGTTCCAAAGAGGGCGGCATCCCGGCGCCGATCGGTGTGGCGCTGTGGGCGCGCGTTTCGGATGAAGTCGACAAAAAGCTGATGGATGGTATCGATCGACCGGTGCGGCTGCGGCCCGATGAGTGGACGAGCGGCGACACGCTGTGGCTCATTGACGCGGTAGGGGCGCCCGAGGCCGTCAAGGCTATGGTGGAACGTATGGGTGAAGCGGTGTTCGAGGGCAAGCCATTCAAGCTGCGCGCACGCGGTGAAGACGGCAAGGTAGGCGTGCAGACCGTCAATCCGAAATCGAGCGCTCCTTCGAAATAGCTTTTGTCCTAAGGCTCGTCGCTCGCGCTCGTACTTTCAATTTGCTCGCTAAATCCAGACCTTAGGGCGGTTCTTTCTAGGAGTGTGTAAGGTTGTCTGTATTCCAAGTATACAACCCAAAGGCGTCAATTAAAACATCAATATATACACCTAAAAAAAAATACCTTGACTCGGGGATATTTGACTCATGTCATAAATTTACCGCACGATAGTCATATAGTTCGAGTATTAATGTAAACACGTTGACATTAGACGACTCAGTGAAATCCTGCGATCTCAAGTGTTTAACGGTTTTGATGAAGACGCCAACCGAAGTGTATAGGGACCGTGGCCGATTTCAGGCATACTCGCAGAGTTGATTTAGCGCTTGGTTTCGCTCAGGAATTTCAGGCTGCGCGTCCGCCGTTATCCGTTGCGATGAGTTGGTGCGCCTACTCGCCCCTTCCGCTGCTCGGCTTCAATTTGGAGCTTGAGGAGCATTCGTCCATCCGCGCGCCGAATCAGGACGGTAAATATTTTTGTTCGAATTTGAAATTTCATCTGCGCGAAATACTAATCGCGCGCAGAGATAATCTCGGCAACCGAATCCATATCTCCAAGGAGATGGTCACATGTTGAGATTGTTCGTCACGTGCGTTGTTTGTGCGTTTCTTCTAGTTGGCATTCAGGACGTTTCGCGCGCAGGTGCGGCGGGTTCAATAGCATCAGACGGTGCATCGGCGTTCGAAAGAACTCCGGCGCTTCTTAGAAATCAGATTTTGAAAGGACCCGCATCGTCTGCGTACTTGGATGGTGTGCAGTCAATCCTCAAAAAAGATTATGAAGCGGCGGTGGCTGCCTTTACCCGGGCGCTAAACACGTTGGATAGCAGTGACCCAGAGGTGGCAGACATTCTGGTGCAACGAGCTGCCGCCTTAAGGGCTTTGGGTAAGTTAAGAGAGGCTCTCAACGACAATGATCGGGCGGTACAATTGAAGCCCGAAAAGTATTGGGTTTACTCCGAGCGCGCGCTAACACTTCGAAAGATGGGGCGAAACGAAGCGGCGCTCGATGACTACAATGAAAGCCTCAGACTTAGACCTCATAACACTCATGTGTTACTCGGCCGTGGGTTGTCTCTGAAGGCGCTTGGCAGATATGAGGACGCACTGAACGCATTCGCGGATGCGGCTGAGGAAAACCAAAATAACTGGCGGGCGTTCTACAATCGCGCCAATTTGCTGTCAAAGCTTGGCCGACCTAGCGAAGCAGTAAAAGACTACACGACAGCAATTGAAATTAAACCGACAGCTCGCGCGTTCTATGGCCGAGCTCTTAGTAATAGTAAGCAAAACAAAAATCGTGCAGCAATTTCCGACTACAAGCGGGCAATTCAGCTGTCACCTGATTATTCAGATTCGCATTACAATCTTGGCAATGTTTTTGCTGACATAGATCAACACGACAAAGCGATCGATAGTTATACGCGCGCGATTGAAATAAATCCTGATTACGTACCTGCGTATGTAAACCGTGGAAACAGTCTTCGCGCTCTCGGTCACTATAAAGACGCGCTTGCCGACTACAAGCGAGCGATCGCTGCAAATCCTTCGCACGTCAACGCGTTTCGAAACCGTGGTTGGTTATACGCCAAGCAAGGACGAACTGACTTGGCGCGCGCCGACTATGAGCGCGCGCTCAAGCTTTCACCAAATGACAATTGGCTTCAACAGGCTATCGGCCGATTGGAGAAAAGTTCTAGATGAAATTGGCCTGGCAGAATGAGGGAATGATGGACAAGAGGGCACATCAATCACTTGAATTCAAACATGCCTTAGATGGTATCGAGGATCAGACTTTTGACAGTCAAACTGGTGATCACAGAGGCAATCTAGACAATAATATTAACAAATTCAGAGCAGCTTTGAATGGGCAGGAACACGGCCCATTAGGTGTTTGGACGGCCCCGTTTGACACTTCTATTTTTGATCCGGTGATCGACACGTCAACCCTGAAATTTTGGGATCTCAGTTCCCTTTGGTATCCGACTGAATTCGACAACCGAGGCTCATATGGTGCAGTCGATTCTACGAAATCCGACAAGGTCGAAAGCGATGCCGGCCTTTCAAAAGTTAACTTGGGAGTGGCATCGACTGGTCTAGACTCGACATTCCAGGATGTCACAGCACCCAACGGCTCATATTGGACCGCTATAGAGTCTTTCAAAGCGAACTCGTTTTTCGCAGAACTCCCAGAATTTCAGATTTTTGGAGTTTCCGGCATTACTGACATTGCCGGAGCGAAAGTGCATCAGAAGACTGAAACACTAGGTAACAGCCCGAGGTACCAAGCTTCATCTATAGACCATGAGACGGAAAATCTAGGGATTTTCGATGATCAAGCCCAACTGGAAACCGCAACGAACACCGCAGGTGAGAGAGATGCGGGACTTGAGTTTGCGTACTCCGATTGGACTGTTTCCGACGAACAAATCACCGAAGCAAGCTTGGTCGTAAAATCTCTACTGAATCCACCGCCGGGGAATCCAAATCCACCACCTGGATCGAATCCTGGTCGAGGTGGGGGACCAGGCGATGGCGGCGGCAATGAAGGCGGACCGGGCGGTGGCCCTGGGCCTCAGCCTGGCAACAATCCGCCTGCCCCTGAACCACCAGACGAAGACGAAAAATCTGCGGCGGAACAATCAGCTATCGACTCTGCAATATTTGCTGCTGCTGCTGCTGCGACCTCCATCGCATATGCAGCCGTAGCTGCATACGGGGGAGCTGCTACGCCTGCAGGAATTTTCCTTGTCAAGGGTTCGAAGGCGGCCGCTAGGGTCTCGGCTGCATACGCAGCAAAGGCCGCCTACAAAGCGGCCGTGGCATACGATCCCATTATTGTCGATATCCATGATGATGGTTTGGATTTCCTGTCATTGTCTGAGGGGTCCATAACGCATTTTGATTTTGACAATGATGGTTTCAAGGAGCGCATCGCCTGGTCGAGCTCTGACGCGATATTGGTGCGCGATATCAATCAAGACGGCGTGATTAGCGATGGTAGCGAGATCAGTTTTGGAGAAGTTGAAGAAGGTGTTACCGATCTAGATAAGTTGGCAGCATATGACGATAACGATGACGGGGTCATTGATAACTCGGATAGCATTTTTGCCGAATTGAGTTTTTGGATCGACGCTGATGCTGACGGTGAAAGTGATGCTGGTGAACTCACAAGTCTCAACAACGCAAATGTCGTATCAATTGACCTAACCCCATCCGCAATCGATCCACAGGCTGAGAACATTGTTTATTGGCACGATGCGAACACCAACGGATTGGTGGATCCTGGTGAGGTGTATGAGAATTCGGCCGATGCACCTGTTGGCGCAGTCGCAGCCCAAAAGATTGATGCTGGTTACCTCTTCCAGACTTCGACCATAACCACCACGAGCGGAGTTTTGACGACTTATGCATTGGGTCTGGAATACGACCCGTTCGGCTCTAGTGAAGAGACGATCGGCGATGAGAGGACTGTGACATTCGAAGATGGGCGCACTGCAGTAGTGAAAATCTTGTCCGATATCGGAGGCGCAACATTCGACATTGGAACGAGCATTTACTCAGGTGCAATCGGGACACAGAGTGGTGATTTACTCGACACTTCGGACGACGTCGCCGCGATATTCCTGGGGAACGGCGGCAACGATGTAATCACTGGTGGTGCAGGTGACGATCTGATCGCAGGCGGCCAAGGTTCGGACCAAATCAATGCGGGCGAAGGCGATGATGTTGTCTTTTTGGAAGCCGCAGATCTCACTGTGGGAGTATCGGGCGGCGGCGGACGTGATATCGCTATTGTTGAGACCGCTGACGCTGTGTCAATCAACCTCGGTTCGACCGAGTTTGAGGTTGTAGTTGGCAGCGATGGAAACGACGTTCTTGTTGCCGGTACAGCACTCGACATCGACATGTTTGGCGGAGCCGGAAATGATACTCTGACCGGCGGCTCAGGGAGTGACTTCTTATCCGGTGATGAGGGCGCAGATTCCCTCAGTGGAGGGGCAGGCAACGACACTCTTTGGATTGATAGTAACGATACAATTATCGATGGTGGTCTTGGAACTGACACCGCCTTTGTGACCGGTGAGGCGGGGGTATCACTGAACCTAGTTTCATCCTCCATTGAGTGGGCGTTTGGGTCAGTCGGAAATGATACGTTTACGGGTACAACGGCCACGGACCGTCTAGTGATCGACGGTGGAGGCGGCGATGATACAATTGATTCCGGGAACGGAGATGACCGCGTAACGGGCGGGGAAGGTGACGACAATATTGACGGTGGCGCCGGCCTCGATGTCGCCGTCTTCTCAGGTGTTGCAGCAGATTACCAGATCACAGGCAATGCTACATCGGCAACGGTAGTCGATCAGAATTCTTCCGATGGCGACGACGGTACTGATACGCTGGCGAATATTGAACGGTTGGTCTTCAGCGACACGACGGTCCATTTGGACGGCACCAATAATGCGCCAATTGTAGCTGGCGAGGTCTGGCAGTTACGGAATACAAGTGACGGAATTTTGCTGACATCTGATGCCCTGTTGGAAAACGACTGGGACGTAGATGCCGATCATCTCAGAATATCCGGGATCACAAGTGTTAGTAACGGTGCAGCAAGCATCGACTCCGCCGGAAACATCGTGTTTGTGGCGACCAACGGCCACACGGGCGCTACTAGTTTCGACTACATCGTCAGCGACGGACACGGCCTGAGCAACGCCGCTACGTCTGAGATTGAAGTGTTTCAGGCGCTACCCGATGATGAGCTGTTCAGATTCCAATGGGGACTAAACTGGCTGAACGTGTTTGGCGTCTGGGATGACTACACCGGGCAGGGCATTAAGATTGCGATACACGACACCGGCGTTGATCAGGCACACACGGACATCAACCCCAACTATGATGCAACGATCGACGAAGATCCTGGCGTTGGTGATCACGGCACATATGTGACCGGGGCAGTTGGAGCCGCACGCGATGGCGATGGCATCGTCGGCGTTGCATATGACGCGACCCTGGCCGGCTACATTCATCCCAACTTGTTTGACTGGAGTATTGCGTTCAACGAATTGGGTGCGTTTGACATTGTCAACAACAGTTGGAGCCAAAGCCTTGATACGCTCTACGCCGGAACAGACGGGTGGCTTGTCAGCAGCAAACTTGATGACCTGGCTGGCACGGGGCGCGGGGGTCTTGGTACAATAAGTGTGTTTTCTGCCGGAAACGAGCGGCAGGAGGGCGATCAATCGAGTTACTACGACGGCCAAAACTCTCGGCACGCTGTAACCGTTGCGGCAATCGACCCTGATGGGACCGTTTCTGACTTCAGCAATCCCGGTGCATCCATTCTCGTGTCGGCCCCTGGCTCACAAATTGTGAGCACCGATATCACCGGCGCGGGCGGTTTCGTCGACAGCTCATACGAACTCGGTGCAGATCATGTGAGTGCGTCGGGAACATCGGCCTCGGCTCCGCTTATCTCCGGTGTCATCGCTCTCATGCTGGAAGCCAATCCGAATCTTGGATGGCGCGATGTCCAGGAGATCCTGGCCTACTCTGCGTGGAATTCAGATGAATCTCACGAAGGTTGGCAGACAAATGGTGCAACCAATTGGAACGGTGGTGGCTTGGAAGTCAGCCATGATTATGGTTTCGGCTTGGTCGATGCCTATGTCGCCGTTCGGCTAGCCGAGAGCTGGATTGGCACAGCCAAGTCCAGCAATGAAGTAACCGCAACAGGCTCGAGTGCGCCGTCTGCCACCATCCCGGACGAAAGCTCCGTTTTCGACACAATCACAATTGCGTCCGATGTTCAGATTGATCATGTGGAAGTCACTGTTGATATCGCGCATACACTGCGCGGTGACCTCGTCATTGAATTGACGTCGCCGGACGGGACAACGAGCATTCTGATGGACCGGCCGGGTAAAGCGCCGAACGATCCGGCTGACCGAGGGTCAACCGGAGACGATGTCACATGGCGCTTCTACACGACCCATCATTGGGGTGAAAGCAGCCAGGGCGATTGGACACTCACGGTCCGGGACCTCGCGACCGGCGAGACCGGAACGCTGAACAGCTGGTCGATCGATTTCTACGGCGATACCCCGTCGAACGACGACGTGTACATCTATACGCCGGACTTTGCGAACTTTACGACCGGGTTCGACGTCGACCGGCGTTCGCTCAGCGATACTTCAGGGCACGATACGCTAAACCTCGCGTCCATTTTCACCGACTCGGTTGTCGATCTGCGTGCAGGCGAGACCAGCGAAATCGCCGACAACACGCTGACCATTGCTGCGGGGACGACCATCGAGGATGTGTATCTCGGCGACGGGCACGATGTCGTGACCGGTAACGATCAAGCCAACCTGATTGATGGTGGCCGCGGGAATGACATTCTGACGGGTGGCGCAGGTGCTGATAATCTTCGCGGCGGCGAAGGCTCTGATACAGCGGACTACTCGACATCTGCCCTCGCCGTGCAGGTCAACCTCGGAGCGGGTACGGCAGCTGGTGGCGACGCGGCCGGGGATACGCTGACAGATATCGAGAATCTGACCGGTTCGGATTTCGATGACACTCTGACCGGCGACAACAATGACAACGTCTTGCGCGGCGGTGACGGGATTGACGATATCGACGGTGGCCAGGGTGCTGACATGCTCTCAGGCGGCGCCGGAAACGACGATCTTTCCGGTGACGCAGGCGATGACATTCTGTTCGGCGGACTGGGCAATGATGTTCTTGGCGGCGGCACAGGCAATGACACGGCGCACTATGTGGGCGCTTTCGCCGATTACACTGTCACGGATCATGGGACTCACTACACCGTCTCGGGGGTCGAAGGCACTGATACCCTGACCGACATCGAGTTCATCCAATTCAACAACAAGCGCATTTATATCGGTGGATCGAATACTAAACCGGTGGCAGCCGCACACAGCTTCACGCTGACGCAAGGCGTGCCGTTCATCCTTACGCAAGCAGCGTTGCTCGTGGGAGCGACGGATGCTGATTCTGATCCTCTTGAAATAAGCACCGTGTTCAGATCGGAAAACGGCACAGTGACGCTCACGAGCGACAATGAAGTCCGTTTTCTTGTCGACCCGGACTTTGTCGGAACAACGTCGTTCGACTACACAATCACCGACGGCAAGGCGGGTGAAGACACCGAGACTGTTACGTTCACGGTCAACCCGACGCAGACGCTTACCGGCACTGCGGGAGATGATGTCATCGTCGGCCTCGGCAGCGTGGATACGATCAATGGCGGTGACGGCAACGACACCTTGAGTGGCGGATATGCCAACGACGTCATCAATGGCGGCATCGGCAACGATGTGCTGCAAGGTGGGCATGGCAGCGACCAGCTGGATGGCGGTACGGGAACCGATACCGCGGACTATTCAGAGTCCGAGGAAGGCGTTTCTGTCAATCTGGCGCTCAACAGCGGCACCGGCGGAACGGCGGAAGGAGACACCTTTGCAAACATCGAAAACGTTACCGGCGGTAGCGGCAACGACGTCCTTACTGGCAACGCCGGAGCAAATGTCCTCAGCGGTGGTGAAGGGAACGATACCCTCAGTGGGGGTGGCGGTGTGGACACGCTGCTTGGCGGTGACGGCGACGACACGCTGAGAGGCGGCGATGGTGCGGATACGCTGACCGGTGGCTTTGGGACAGACGTCGCCAGCTATCTCGACTCACCGGTCGGGATCACTCTGGACCTTGGAACAGGCACATACACAGGCTATGCCGCAGGAGATGCCTTCCACGGCATTGAGGCCTTCGAGGGTAGCGACTTTGCCGACACCTTGACGGGCAGTGCCGCTCGAGACTCTCTGCTTGGTGCAGGTGGAAACGACACCATTTCAGGCGGAGATGGCAACGACTCGCTAGATGGCGGCGACGGTGTTGATGACATTGCTGGCGACGCGGGCAACGATCAGATCAGGGGTGGCCTTGGCGACGACACACTCGGCGGCGGATACGGTGACGACACTTATCTATACGCTGCTGGCGACGGACATGACGTCATACTGGACAGTGGGTCGATTGTGGGTCCGTCCTTGGACGACACTCTTCGCCTTTTCGATATAGCAACAGCAGACGTTACTCTCGCCCGTGGGACTGCGGATACGGATGACGTGACCTTGAGCTTCACCGGTGGTGGCAGCGTCATGCTGGACGAGCAGTTCGGCAACTCGAGGCACCGTATCGGAAGCATCGGCTTCGACGACGGTACTGTTTGGCGTGATGAAGATATCAAGCAAATGCTCATCGACCAGGCATCGACATCCGGTGACGATACCATCCTCGGCTTTTTTTCCAGAGACGATGTTCTGGAAGGCGGCCTTGGAAACGATACGCTCAACGGCGACAATGGAAATGACACTTATATCTATACGTTGGGTGACGGGGACGATGTCATTTTTGATGATGGTTTCACTTCGTCGCTAGCCGACAAGTTGCGTATCCACGGTATTTCTACTGCGGACGTGACACTCACCCGGGGGATTGCCGATAACGACGATGTAACACTTAGCTTTGCCGGTGGCGGAAGCATAATGCTCGACGAGCAATTCGGTAGTCATTGGTACCGTATGGAACAGATCGAGTTCGATGATGGAACTGTATGGACCATGGCCGACATCGAACACATGGTAATCGGTTTGAATCCGATCATTGGTACGTCAGCGAGTGAAACGCTCAACGGAACGGCAGATCCTGACAGTATCCAGGGCTCGGCGGGCGACGATACGCTTGTCGGTGCGGGTGGCTCGGATGTTTATCTTTATGGCCTGGGAGACGGAAACGACCTCATCGACGAGGCGAAGTTTCAAGGAACGCTAGATCGACTAGAGTTCACAGATCTCAATGCAAGTGACCTGATATTCTCATACAAGGTAAGCAACACAAATGATCTTCAGATTATTGTCAGCTCTACCGGCGAAATTATCGATGTCGATGATCAATTCTTCAGTACGGACTATGGTTTGGAGGAAATCAAGTTTGCGGATGGATCCGTCTGGGATGAGACAACACTTGTCGCGAACACAATCTACTTCGGAACGAATGCTGCAGAGACGATCACTGGTACCAGTGCAGACGACACGATCGTTGGCAATGGTGGGGACGATACTCTGGACGGGAACAGAGGATCGGACACCTACCGCTATGCGTCCGGCGACGGGAATGATGTCATCACCGAGGGCCCGGACCCGGGAACTGAT
>JANQLP010000178.1 GCA_028280515.1 Hyphomicrobiales bacterium | reverse complement strand
GATCCAAGGGCCAGCAGAACGAAGAACATGCCCGAGAGGCCGATATCCCGGACCTGCACGAGCAATGCCGGCGAGAAATAGGACGCTTTCGCGACTTCTGCGCCGGGAGCCGTCACGACGGGCAGGGCGATGACGAAGAACCACAGCAAGAAGGCGTAGATGAAGCTCAACGCCCGAACGAAGAGGCCGGCGATCAGTGCTGTTCCTGCGACAAGCTCGAACGCCGACAGCATGATCAGGAAGCTGAGCGGCGAGAGCAGGGCGCCAGGATCAGCGAACAGATACTGGTCAAAGAACGCATTGATATAGCCATTATCGGCGGTGTAGCGCGCAACGAGCGCATCCGCCCGCTCCGGGTCGATCGCCCGGGACAGCTTCCACCAGCCGCCGGCGAGGAACACCGATCCAAGGCCCACGCGAAGGGTGAGAGCGATTCTATCCGCGTCAAGTGGCGTGAGGACGCGCGAAGCGTCGCCGAGAAGTTTCAGGTTCATCGGTATCTCCAAGATGTTGTGATGTGTTTGACGGAGCCGCATGGGTGCGGCTGTGATCAAACGGACGATCTTGGAGGTTCGGGTTCGGGTTTTGGGGTCGATGTCTTGTGTCGCTTTGGCATGACATCAAAGGCCGCGGAATCGCGCGCGATTGGCGGCTGAGAGGCATCCAGCACCAAGGCAGTCGGACATGCCCCTTTGCTGCAGGTTTGCTGCGTTTTATCGTCCGGGCATGGGCACTGCCGGTCGCCCAGGCCCGCAGCGGAGGCACCGACAATCGGCGTTGCAACGGTGTGCGCCCCGTCAACGCCCGGCGTATCAACGCCCCCAGGGGGGCTGAACGCCGCCACGACGAAGACGGTGATCAGCGCCAGAAGAAACTGGACGCAGCGGCGGGGAATCGCAGTTCGGTGTTGCATCACGGGCGGCCAGTCGAAGGAGCGCATGCTTTGGGAATCGGTGTTTACTTACGGCATCGCGACGATGAGGTGATCGCGTTGGGCGGCACCGGCGCTTGAGCTCGTCCCATGATGTTGGTGCCACGCGACACGAAACGGGTTTCTTCTCCAACGTCCCTGGTCGAACCGTCGGAGAAGGAAACGCCAAAAGTAGATCCCCAAACTTTCACCTTTCGCAGCGGCATTATCGCGGACACCACGGTGCCGCTCAGGCCCGCAACTGGATCTCTCCACCAAGGCCCGACGTGAGGACATTCGCGAGACTGCCGTCGAATGTTACGCCCTGGGCCAATAAGGGTCACACAAACTGGCGCGCAAATCGGCGGGGCAGGGCGTGCCACGCGGGATGGAGATGTGAAGTTTGCATGGCCCCTTGAGTGCGGCGCTCAGAGCATGATCCCGAAAAGCCGGCAGACTTCTCGGACAAGACCATGCGACAGAACAAAGAGAAAGAGCGCGCGGTTGATTCGACCTGAAGCCATCGCGCTCTAAGCGGTGCCGGGTCAGAGCGGTGGAGACGGAAGACGGTGGCATGGGTTGGCATGGGTTGGACCGAGTTCATCGCCGCCTTGGCGGTCTTTTTCCTGTCCCACTCCGTGCCCGCCCGTCCTCCGGTCAAACCATGGCTCGTCCAGCGTCTCGGGCACGGTGGTTTCACGCTTGTTTATTCAGCTCTTTCGGTGGCCGTGCTTGGTTGGCTGATCGTCGCCGCCGCACGGACGCCTTACGTTGAGCTATGGGTGTGGGAACCCTGGCAATCGCATGTGCCGCTTGTGGGCATGGCGGTCGTCTGCCTGATCTTGGCCTTCTCGATTGGCCGGCCGAATCCGTTTTCGTTCGGTGGCATGAAGAACGAGAGGTTCGATCCAGCCCGTCCCGGCATTATCCGGTGGATGCGGCACCCGCTGCTGGTCGCCTTGGCCCTTTGGGGGGCGATCCATATGGTGCCGAACGGCAATCTCGCCCATGTACTTCTGTTCGGACTGTTCGCCGGTTTCGCGCTTGTGGGCATGCGGATCATCGACCGGCGAAACCAGCACCTAATGGGCGAGAAGGAATGGCAGGCGCTTGCCGATAAGGTGGCCCAGGGTCCGTTCCTCCCGCGCCCGAAATCTTGGTGGGGGACGCTTGTACGTCTCGGGGTTGCGGCGGCCCTGTATTATGGGCTGATCGTCCTGCATCCTTGGCTCTTTGGCGTTCACGCCTTGATTTGAGCGCAACGCAGCCGCGCGATCGCCAAGAACCCGTGGCCGAAAAAGCTCACAGCTCACCGCAAGACGCAGGCGAAATGCCATGGGCCGCCGCCGTCTTGTTTCCGCTTTATTTACCGAACTTATTGGTTCGAATACGGATCAAATCCGATCCGGTCTATGGTAGGGGCGCTGGTTCGACGGTTCGCTCGCGCACTCCATGATGGTCTCGACCATCCGCCGAAACACCGGAGGGTTGGCAGCGGGTCCGCAGTTTCAGGGTGGCGTTGTGTGCCGCGGTCGGGGGACTCGGCGCACGAGATGGGACGCCAGGGGAGGGGGAACCTCAGCCGATGGACGGCGGCAAAAAGCCGGCAGCTTGGGCGTGCGTTGCGCGAGTAGGTGCAGCATTAGCGTGTCTTTCGCTCGCTCACTGCTCCGTATCCGACAAGCTTTTGAGCCGGGTCGACCCACACTACGGCGTCGCCTCGAGCCCGCGCGTCGTCAAGCCGGGCAAGCCGGTCCCCAAGGGCGGCGGCGTATACCGCGTCGGAAAGCCTTATGTCATCCGCAACAAGCGCTACGTCCCGCACGAGAACAAGAACTATCGCGCCGTCGGCCTTGCGTCCTGGTATGGCCGCCGGTTCCACGGCCG
Organism: Hyphomicrobiales bacterium; assembly: GCA_028280515.1. GTDB lineage: Bacteria > Pseudomonadota > Alphaproteobacteria > Rhizobiales > Methyloligellaceae > UBA2767. Next base: position 1,375 of record JANQLP010000178.1, on the reverse strand, counting down.
GCGCACGGCCAATGGCGAGGTCTTCGACATGCACAGCATGACGGCGGCGCATCCGACGCTGCCGATGCCGAGCTATGTCCGCGTCACCAATCTGCGCAACCGGCGCTCGGTCATCCTGCGGGTCAATGACCGCGGCCCCTTTCACGGCAACCGCATCATCGATGTGTCGGTCAAGGCTGCTGATTTGCTGGGCTTTTCCAAACAGGGGATCGCCAAAGTCCGCGTCGAATATGTTGGCCGCGCCTCGCTCGCAGGTTCCGACGACGGTATCCTGATGGCGACGCTGCGCACGGGCCGGCCGGCACCGCCGCCCTCGCCCGTAAGGGTCGCCGCCTCGCGCCCATTCGTGCCGGCGGTCCGCAGCGTCCGACACCGGCGCGGCCCGGTGCCGGTGCCGTCGGGTCGACCCTTCACGCTCGGCGCCATCTACTGACGCAAAGCTGGGGACTTGAGAGCCGTTCTCATGCGCCCGGCAAATCGGCGGGCGTTATTCGCCATTGTTCAGGCCAAGTCCGATGGCTATCAAGGGGTGTTGCCGAAAGGCTCGACACCCGAACGGGCCTCGACCAGAGACACGATGTCCAACGACGGGCTTGCCAGAACTTTCTCCTGCACTGGCGCAGCACGCGGCTTTGTCCTCGCGCTTGTCGGAGTGCTGGCCATTGCGCTTGCTGCCGCCGATCCGGGACTCGCTGCCAAGAAAAAGGACGACGGGTTCCGGACCGCCGCGCCTTACGCGATCCTGATCGACGCCGACTCCGGAACCGTGCTGTTCGAAAAGGGAGCCGACGAGCTGACCGCCCCGTCGAGCCTTGCCAAGCTGATGACGGCCGATGTGGTCTTCAACGAAATCAAGCAGGGCCGGCTCAGCCTCGACAAGGAATTCCTCATCAGCGAGAACGCCTGGCGAACCGGCGGCGCGCCCTCGCGCACGTCCAGCATGTTTGCGCCGATCCACAGCCGCGTACGTGTGGAAGACCTCCTGCGCGGGATGATCATCCAGTCCGGCAATGACTCTGCCATCGCACTTGCCGAAGGAATTGCCGGCAACGAGCGCGCCTTCGCCGCCATGATGAACAAACGGGCGCGCGAACTCGGGCTGGAAGACTCCTATTTCGCCAATTCGACCGGGCTCCATAATCCGGCGCAGCTCGTCACCGTGCGCGACCTCGCCAAGCTTGCGCGGCACATCATCTACACCTATCCCGAATTCTACCCGATCTATAGCGAGAAGCAGTTCACCTGGAACAAGATACTGCAACGGAACCGCAATCCGCTGCTCAAGCACAATATCGGCGCCGACGGCATGAAGACCGGCTATACCCGCAAAGGCGGGTTCGGTCTGGTCGGTTCAGCGCTGCAGAACGGATTGCGG
>JANQLP010000167.1 GCA_028280515.1 Hyphomicrobiales bacterium | reverse complement strand
CCAAGATGCTGTCGCGGACCATGATCTGGAAGCGCGCGCCCTCCAACCTCAAGCGCTGCGCCTGAGGACAGACACACCCGAAAGCCAAGGCCATCCCGGTGGTTCGCCCCACGTTACGCCGGGATGGGCTCGTGAGAGGGGACAGGTTTTCTTAAACAGGCTGTGGCGCTCCGTCCGAAACGGCCCCATCTGCCAACCGGAAAACCTGTCCCCCGCGCTTTTCCGTTTCCACCTCCGCCAAATCACCCCAAGGCGCAACTGCATTGACAAAGGCTGGACCGCCATGGTCGGCTTCAACTCCCCTTATGGCCGGAGGCGGACCGGGATGAGATTTGGCGTGGCGCGTGAAAAGGGAGCGCGAGACTGATGTCCGAAGCTCGACCGCCAACATCCGAACCCGTCGCCATCGCCGATCTGCTGCAAGCGGGACTTGAGACGCGGCCGGACGACGACGCCGTCGTTTCGTTGCAGCAGCGCTGGACGTTCCGCCAGCTTGACCATGCCAGCACCTGCCTCGCGGCCGCCTACAGCCGGCTCGGTCTCGAACCGGGCGACCGCATTGCCTCGCTCATGCCGAACCGCGGCATTCTCATTGTGCACTATCTCGCCTGCATGAAAGGCGGGTTCGTTGCGGTGCCGTTCAACTACCGTTTCACGCACCACGAGATTGCCCATGCACTCGAAGTCAGCGACGCCCAGGCCATATTGCATCACGCCGAGCGGAGGCATGACCTGGAGGATTGCGGTGCAATCGAGGCGCTCGCAGGCAGGGTCGTCACCTATGGTGGTGGCGGCGACGCCCAAAGCCCGCATCTGGAAGACCTCATAAGCGAAGACCCTGAAGGATTTGGGGCGCCGGAACTCGGGCCGGACGATCCGGTCGTGATTTTCTTCACGTCCGGCAGTACAGGGCCCTCCAAGGGCGTCACCCACTCCTACGCCTCGACCAGCCATCTGTTGCGGAATGTTGTCTCCGGCTTTGAGCTCACGAACGAGGACATCATGATGCCCGCCTCGTCGATGTCCCACATCGGCGGCTTCATCTTCTCTTTCGGGGCCTTGTCGGTGGGTGGCCGCGTATTGGTCGCGCGCAGCATGTTGCCGGATGAAGTGTTGCCGCTCATGCGACAGGAACGCCCGACCGTCATGTGCATGTTGCCGGCGGCACTCTTCAATCTGGTCCGCGACGGGCACGCGACCGCCGACGATTTCAGTTCGCTGCGATTGATCCGGTCCGGGTCCGACAAGGTTCCGGGCGAACTCGAGGACGAATTCACCGAACTCACCGGACTTGAGATCGACGAAGGGTGGGGCTGCAGCGAGGTTGGCCTTGCCACCATCAATCCACCATACGGGCGCATCGTTCCGGGTTCCATCGGTCTGCCGATACAGGGTGTCGAGCTTTCCCTGCGCGACGAGACCGGCCAGGAGGTTGCGAGCGGCGACCAGGGGACGGCCTGGGTGCGTTCAGGCAGCATCATGAGAGGCTACTGGGGCGATGACGCCGCCACCGAAAAGGTCAAGCAGGATGGCTGGCTCGACACCGGTGATCTTCTGAGGGCAGACGAGGACGGATATCTGTGGTTTCGCGGGCGCAAGAAGCAGATCATAGTCCACAACGGGCTGAACATCTTTCCCCAGGAGGTCGAGGACGTGTTGCTTGAGCATCCCGAGGTCGCCAGCGCCGGCGTGATCGGCGTCCACGATCTGGTTTACGGCGAGAATGTACGCGCCTATGTCGTGAAAAGGCCGGACACGGCTCCCTCGGCGCAGGACCTCATCCTCTTTGTGCGCGAGGAGATCGGCTACAAGGCGCCCGAAGAGGTGGTGTTCATTGAGGAGATGCCGCTCAACCCGACCGGCAAGACCGACCGTCCGGCACTCAAGGCACTGGCGGAAGCGCACCACGACGTCCCGTCCGCCGATACGGGCTGAAAGCAATCCCTGCCAGTCGCCAATTCCGTTCGTCACGATCCGGCTCCCACCGATACACCCACGCATCGCCAAAGCCGATCACCATGATCGTGTCCATGTTTGCTGGTAGCCAAGGCCGGGCTGACAGGGGATTTTAAGTGACGTTTCATCTTCTGACGCCTAAACTGCGGGCGCGAGGATGTCATGAAATTGCCATTTCATGACGATTGTGCTGCGTCACGTTTCCAGATCAGTTGAGATGCGCGCCAGAGAGGGAGCGATAACGGTTTGACCCGTTCCGCAAACAGGATTTTTGCCATCACCCGCCGCGCGCTGCTTTTGTGCGCGGTCGGCATTCTCGTGGCGGCGTGCGCCAGCGGCGGCTCGAACCGCACCCAGCTCGGCGCCGACCCGAATGCACAGTTCGGTGACGGGCAGCCGGGCCAGCCGCGTCCCACGGTGAAGGTCGCGTTGTTGTTGCCGTTGACCGGCAGCGGCAATGCCGCAAACCTGGCCAAGGCGCTCAAGCAGGCTGGCGAGCTGGCGCTGTTCGATCTCGACAACCCGACCGTCACCTTGACCACAAAGGACACGAAAGGCACGCCCGAAGGCGCCCAGGCCGCCGCGACGGCGGCCGTGCAGGAAGGCGCGGAACTCGTGATCGGGCCGCTGTTCGCCAAATCGGTAACGGCGGCGGCGGCGATCACCCGTCAGGCGAGAATCCCCATGGTCGCCTTTTCCAGCGATCAGTCGGTGGCCGGCAACGGTGTCTATCTGCTGAGCTTTCTCGCCGGGCGTGACGTTCCGACCATCGTCTCCTACACCATCAGCCAGGGGCGAAGGAACTTCGGCGCACTGATCCCGAAGTCGCCTTACGGCCGCATCGTTGAGAGTGCGTTCCGGCAGGCGGTGAACGCACAGGGCGGGCAGGTCGTCGTCGTGGAACAGTTCGCGCCGGACGCGAACTCCATGCTGGAGCCGGCCAAGCGCGTCGCGGCGTTCGCCAAATCGGAGGACCCGACCATCCCGCCGGCGATCGATGCGCTGTTCATCCCGGTCGGAGAAGGCACGCTGCCGACCGTCGCCGCGATGGTTCCGTATTACGAGATCGACACGACCAAGGTGAAGCTGATCGGAACCGGCTTGTGGGACTATCCCAATATCGGCCGCGAGAAGCCGCTTGTCGGCGGCTGGTTCCCGGCGGCGGACCCGAAAGGCTGGCGCAGTTTCTCGCAACGCTACGTGAAAGCCTACGAGACCACGCCGCCGCGCCTCGCCAGCCTGTCGTACGACGCGGTGGGTATTGCTATCGCATTGTCGCAAGGCCGTCCGGGCAAGCGATACGCCGCCAACCAGCTCACGCGCTCCCAGGGGTTCACCGGCGTGGACGGGCTGTTCCGCCTTCTGCCCGACGGTACGTCTCAGCGCGGTCTCGCCATCCTCGAGGTGCAGAAATTCGGCACGCGGGTGATACAGCCGGCGCCGCTTTCCTTCGCCGGAGCGCAATTTTAGAGCATCATGCGTTCAGATTGACGCGTTTCGTCGCGAAATCCGAACGCATAAAGATGCTCTAGCTGCCGAACATCTTTCTCAGATTGTCGAATCCGGCCTGATAGATGCCCTGCATCATCTTCATGGCTTCTTCCGCAGACGCGCCGCCCGCTGCGTCGAATTCGCTTGACCACTCGATCGTGCTGTTGGCCCCCTCGCCGGACACCTTGATGGTCGACGTGCAGTTCGCCACCGGGAACGGGCTGTCGACGACGGAATAGGTATATGTCCGCGCGCCGTCATCGACCTTTTCCAGCTTCTCGATGATCTTGCCGCCGCCGACGAGATCCAGAGTGCGCGTCTGACCGGCCTCCGTCAGCTCGCTCTTTTCGACCGAAGGATGCCAGTCCGGCAGCGCGTTGAACTGCCCGATCATCCTCCAGACGTCGTCCGCGGAAGCGTTCAGGTCCGTCGACATGGATACTTTCGGCATGTGAGCCTCCTTGTTGCCGCCCGCCAACCGGGCCTGCGCATGTTAGCTCACTTTGTGCGTCAGTGCTTTGACCAAACAGGGTTTTGATCGGGTTGTCAGTCCTCGGCGCCGGGGCGGTGTCTGCGCAGGCTTTTGACCCGCGACCGGTGCGCCTTCGACCGCAGCCGGCGCTCGATCGACGCTCGTGTCGGACGTGTCTTGACGCGCGGCTTCGGGGCGACTGCCGCGCGGCGGATGAGCCGGGTCAGACGGTCGCGCGCATCGGCCCGGTTCCTCTCCTGGGTGCGGTAGCTTTGCGCCTGAATGACGATTACCCCTTCGCGTGTCAGGCGCCGTCCGGCCAGCCGCTCCAGCCGCTGGCGCACGTCTTCCGGCAAGCTGGGGCTGTTGCGCGCGTCGAAGCGCAGTTCCACGGCGGTCGCCACCTTGTTGACGTTCTGCCCGCCGGGTCCGGACGCACGGACGAACTGCTCCTCCAGCTCGCCGTCCGGTATGCGGATATGGCGGTTCACCCGGATCATTGGATCGTCTCATTCTGCGTCGCTAGTGCGGCGATCACCGCGTTCAGCACCAGTCTGCCCTCGCGCGTCGCGGCAATCCGCTCACCGGCGACCTGCACCAGTCCCCCGGCCCGAAGATCGGCAAGCACCGCGTCGTCGATCTCTCCGCCGAGCGCCCGGTAGCGCTGAAGATCGACGCCTTCGCTCAGGCGCATTGCCATCAGCAGGTATTCGGCGGCCGCGTCCTGCGGGGCGAGACCATCATCGCGCTCAAGCCCGTGTCCGAGTTCCACCGCCCGGTCCGCCCACGCTTCGGGCGCATACAGGGTCGACGTCGCGCGCCGAACCCCACCCACCGTCAGCCGGCCATGGGCGCCCGGACCGACACCGGCATAGTCGCCACCGCGCCAATAGATGAGATTGTGGCGGCACTCCGCACCGGGCGCCGCATGATTGGAAACCTCGTAAGCGGGCAGTCCCGCGCTGTCGCACAACGCCTGCGTCACCTCGTAGAGCGCCCGCGCGGCCTCATCTTCGGGACACACCAGCCGGCCCGTCTTGTGCAGGGCGGCAAAGGGCGTGCCGTCCTCGATCGTCAACTGATAGAGGGAGATGTGACCGTCCGCCAGCGCGAGCGCTCGGGTCAGCTCTTGCCGCCATGCCGCAACGGACTGGTTCGGGCGCGCGTAGATGAGGTCAAACGACACCCGATCGAAGGTCGCCCTGGCGATGCTCAGCGCGGCAAGGCCCGTGTCGACGTCATGGGTGCGTCCGAGACGTTTCAGCGCCGCGTCGTCGAGCGCCTGAAGCCCGAGCGATACCCGGTTGATGCCGGCGGCGCGAAAACCTGCAAAGCGGCCGGCCTCAACACTCGTGGGATTGGCCTCTATCGTTGTTTCCGCCCCGGCGGCGAAGCCCCAGTTGCGCGCGATGCGCTCCAGAATGGCGTGCGCCGTCTCCGGCGCCATGCGCGACGGCGTGCCACCGCCGAAAAACACGCTTTGCACCTCGCGAGGCCCCGACAGCACCCGCATATGGTCGAGTTCGTTCAGATAGGCGGCGAGGAACCTGTCTTCGTCGACGCCGCCATGCCGGACATGGGAATTGAAGTCGCAATAGGGGCATTTGGCCTCGCAAAAGGGCCAATGCACATAGACGCCGAAGCCCGCGTCACTCGGGATCGAGACACACGGCAGCGAAGAGCTCGAAGGCGCGGGCGCGGTGCGAGATGGCATGCTTTTCATCGGGCTCCATTTCGCCGAAGGTCACATCCAGGCCCTCAGCGACGAATATCGGGTCGTAGCCGAACCCCTTCGATCCCCGCGGCGGCCAGACCAGCGTCCCGTACACCTTACCCTCAAAGGTGTCACATCTGCCATCGGGCCATGCGAGCGTCAGCGCACAGGTGAAATTGGCGCGCCGCTGAGCTGCACCCGTCGCCCCTTTCTCGGCAAGCGCGCGTTCGACCTTCTCCATAGCGATCGAGAAATCCTTGTCCGGCCCCGCCCAGCGCGCGGAGTAGATGCCGGGTGCGCCGTCGAGCGCCTCGACTTCGAGACCGGAATCATCGGAGAGCGCCGGCAGGCCGCTTGCCTGCGCGGCGGCCAGTGCCTTCAACTCGGCGTTCGCGGCGAAGTCCGCGCCCGTCTCTTCCGGCTCCGGAAGATCGAGGCTCGCGGCCGACAGGGTTTCGATGCCGAAGGGCGAAAGCAGATCGCCGATCTCCCGCACCTTGCCTTGGTTGTGGCTCGCGACGACAAGACGGTCGCCCGCACGGAGCTTGGCCGCCATCAGGCAACCGTCAGTTTCTGCAGCTCGACGAGCTGGCCGATGCCCGCTTTGGCCAGAACCATCAACTCATCGAACTGCTCCTGGCTGAAGGGGTCGCCCTCAGCCGTGCCCTGCACCTCGACAATGCCGCCCGCGCCCGTCATGACGAAGTTCGCGTCGGCGTCGGCCTCGGAGTCCTCCGCATAATCGAGATCCAGAACCGCAGCACCACCGTAAAGGCCACACGAGGCCGCGGCCACATGGTCGCGGATGATCCCGTCACCGACCATCTCGCGCGTGCGCATCCACTGCACGCAGTCATGTAGCGCCACCCAGGCACCGGTGATCGAGGCCGTCCGTGTGCCGCCGTCGGCCTGGATGACGTCGCAATCGACCGTGATCTGACGTTCGCCGAGGGCTTTCAGGTCGACCACCGCGCGCAGGGACCGCGCGATCAGGCGCTGGATCTCAAGGGTCCGCCCGCCCTGCCGGCCCGCGGAGGCTTCCCGGCGCATGCGCTCTCCCGTAGAGCGCGGCAGCATACCGTACTCCGCGGTAACCCAGCCCGATCCGCGGCCCTTCATCCATGGAGGCACGTTTTCCAGCAGGCTTGCCGTGCAGAGCACGTGCGTATTGCCGCATTTGATGAGACAGGACCCTTCGGCGTGCAGCGAAACGCCGCGCTCAAGAGTGATGGACCGGAGTTCATCCGGCTGGCGTTTCGACGGGCGCATCGCTTTCCCCCCTCGTAAGCGTACACAAAGACAGGCGCACCCTAGTTCACGATCGCCTCAGGTGGAACCGCCAAACGCGATAAAGGTGACCCGGAATGCGCGGGTCCGGCAAACGGAATGTGATCGGCACCCATTTGACGCTCATGCCGCATGAGAATAGATTTCGCGCCATGCGACAGAAGGACGTGCGTGAAGCGCCGGAATTCGCGCCAAGCGATCACGGCTCCGTGCTCGCCGAACTGGACGAGCGCTCACGCGAGATATTCCGCCAGATCGTGCAAAGCTATCTGACGACCGGGGACCCGGCGGGTTCGCGCAACATTTCGCGCGCCCTGCCGATGACCCTTTCGCCGGCGTCCGTTCGAAACGTGATGTCCGATCTGGAAGCCATGGGCCTGATCTACGCGCCCCACACCAGCGCCGGCCGTCTGCCGACGGAGACCGGCCTCCGGCTCTTTGTCGACGCCCTTCTGGATATCGGCAATCTCGGCGATGCCGAGCGCGCGCAGATCAAATCTCAGGTTTCCACGCAATTCGGAGACCGCGACCTGGACGAAGCGCTGACCGAAACCGGAGAAATGCTCTCCGGTCTCTCGCGCTGCGCCGGGGTCGTGCTTGCCGGGAAACAGGTCAAACGGCTGAAACAGATCGAGTTCGTCAGCCTCGAACCGAAAAAGACGCTCGCCATTCTCGTCGCCGACGACGGGTCCGTGGAAAACCGGATTGTCGAGTTGCCGGAAGCCATGCCGGCGTCGGCGCTCACGAGGGCAGCCAATTACCTGAACGCGCGCATCACGGGCATGACCCTTTCCGGCGCCCGGCGGCAGATCGAGCGCGAAATCTCGGAGCGCAAGGCCGAGCTGGACGAGCTGACCGCAAGGCTCGTGCAACAGGGGTTGGCGACCTGGACGGGCGAAGAGGACGGCAAGAAGAACCTGATCGTGCGCGGCCGCTCCAACCTGCTCGATGACGTCACCGCAACTCACGATCTTGAGCGCATCCGGAAGCTGTTCGACGACCTCGAAGCAAAACAGGAGCTGATCGAGGTTCTTGGCTTCGCCGAGCAGGCGGAGGGTGTGCGGATATTCATCGGGTCGGAGAACCAGCTTTTCTCGCTTTCCGGCTCATCGGTCATCGTCTCGCCGTTCCGCGACGGCAACCACGACATCGTGGGCGTGCTCGGCGTTATCGGCCCGACACGGCTCAATTATGCGCGGATTATCCCGATGGTCGACTACACGGCAAAACTGATCGGGCACATGTTGCCTTGATTTTTGCGCCGCAAAACCTGATATCGGGGCGATAGTTCAGACAACTGAATAGATTCATGAGCGACAAAAAGACCGAAGACACCCCGGCCAACGCGCCAGGCGCCGACGATGCCTCGTCCCAGGAGACCATATTGGACGCCGATGCGCCGACGCAGAAGGACGCCGGCTCCAGCGGGTGGGGCAAGGGCGAGACCGAAGCCCTGCGCGAGGAAAACGCGCAATTGAAGGAAAAGGTGCTGCGCGTCGCCGCCGAAATGGAAAACCTCCGGCGGCGCACCGAGCGCGACAAGGCGGATACCACCAAGTTCGCCATCTCGAACTTTGCCCGTGACGTTCTCACCATTGCTGACAACATTGCGCGCGCCATCGAGCATGTGCCGGAGGAAGCGGCCGAGGCGGACGAGGCGCTGAAGAGCTTCCTGGAGGGCATGCAGGTCACAGAGCGCGAGTTGCTCAATGTGCTCGAGCGCCACGGCATCGTCCGCGTCGACCCCAAGGGTGAGCGGTTCGACCCCAACAAGCATCAGGCGATGTTCGAGGTCGAGAACAGCGGCGTGCCCGAAGGCACTGTGGTCGAGGTCGTGCAGCAGGGCTATTCCATCGCCGAACGGATTCTGCGTCCCGCCCTTGTCGGTGTTGCCAAAGGCGGACCGAAGACGCCCAAGACGGATCAGGAGAAGCCGCAGGACGCCCCTCCAAAGGCCGCCAATGACGACAAGCCCAAGGCAGACGCGGGTGGCGATGCCGGCAGTTCCGGCAAACCGAAACAAAAGGGCAAGGAAAATGTCGGCGCAACGGTCGACAAGAGCGCCTAGCGGCATGCCTTACCCGGCGCGATGATCGACCACGTCTCCGTGCCGGTCGCCGACCTCGCGCGCGCCGCCGCGTTCTACGACAAGGTGCTGGCCCCGCTTGGCTATATCCGGCTGGTGGAACGCCCGGCAACCATCGGGTTCGGCAAGACCTATCCGGAATTCTGGTTGAACCTTCGCGAGGGCTTAAACCCGGCGGACACCAGCGATGGCGCCCATGTGGCGTTGCGGGCCCGCGGCCCGCAAGCGGTCCAGGACTTCTATGACGCGGCTCTTGCGCACGGTGGCGCGTGTGACGGCCGGCCTGGCCCCCGGGAGGCAACCAATCCCGGCTACTACGCCGCATTCATTCGCGATGCGGACGGGAACCGGGTCGAGGCCGTCACTTTCGTTACCGCCGACTAGAACGCCGAGACCCGCCTCAGGGTCAGATTGATCCGTGCCGCTCCAGGCACCCGGTCCAGAGCCAGCTTGGATGTCCTCGGTTTGATGCGATCGACGCCATGAAACGCAAGGCGGCTCTCGCCGCCGAGCACGATGACATCGCCGGACTCCAGATCGAACGAACGCGTCGGCGCCTTGCGCGTGAGCCCGCCGATGCGGAATCTGGCAGTATCTCCAAGCGACACCGAAAGAACCGGCGCGGAGAAGTCCGCTTCATCCTCATCGCGGTGAAGGCCCATCTTCGCATCGGGCCCGTAGATGTTGATCAGACAGGCCTCCGGTTCCGCCGGACATCCGCCAACCTCCGCCCAAAGATCGAGGAGCAACCGCGGCATTGGCGGCCAGGCCTCGCCCGTGTCGGGATGATCCGCCTGGTAGCGGTATCCCCTTTCCTTGTCCGAGACCCAACCCAGGGGCCCGCAATTGCTCATGCGCACGGAAAACGGCTTGCCGGTTCGCGGCATGGTGGGAACGAACGGCGGTGCGCGGTCCAACACCGCAACCACCTCGTCCAACAGCAGGTTCTGCGCGTCGTCGCCAAGATGTCCCGGAAGGTGAAGCATGATTGCGGGCTATTGCGGTTTGCACCGGCCGGAGGCCCGGAATGTGCGCTCTGGATCGACAAGGAACCTCCCGGCCAGGAACGTACGCCCGATCAGCACCGGATACTGGAGGTCGGACCGGTCGGCCATGGAGAACTCCACCTGTGCGGTGACGCCGGCGACGCACACATTGAGCCGGATCACCGGTCGTGCGCTGAGTTCCGCCCCGGCACGGCGGATCGACACCGTGCGCACAACGGGCTGATCTATCCTGAGTTGCTGCCCTTCATTGTTGACGAGGGTGAAGCTTACATGGGGCTCACCATCGCGCAGATACTCCCGGAACTCGGCAGCGTGGATCGATGAAGTCTTCGCACCGGTATCGAGCTTGACCTTGACCCTGATGGGCGGCGTGCCGATCCAGCCATCCTCGACCCAGCCGGCGACGACACGTTTCTCACCGTCCTCCTTGTTCTCCAACCTGTCCGACGCGGGCGCAGACGGCGGCGTCACCGCCCACAACGCCGCAAAAAGCAAGGCGAACCCGAAACCGCGGCGCATTCAGTCCTCACCACCGCGACGACGGTGCCGGCGTTTCGGACCGCGGCCGATCCAGCCCATGCGCCAGAACCAGAAGAGCATGGCGCACCCCACCGTCGTCATGAACAGAATCACAGCCGGGTAGCCGTAGACCCAGCGCAATTCGGGCATGTTCCATGAAGAGGCCTCGGGGTCGAAGTTCATGCCGTAGAGGGACGCCACAAAGCCCAGCGGGATGAAAATGGTGGCGATGATCGTCAACACCTTCATGACCTCGTTGAGCTTCGCGCTGACGGACGAGATGTAGACATCTAGCAATCCGTTGGCGATCTCGCGGTAGGTCTCGACGATGTCGATCAGCTGGATCGTGTGGTCGTAGCAATCGCGCAAATAGATGCGGGTCGTGTCGGTGAAATGCGCATTTTCATCGCGGATCAGCGTGTTGATCGTCTCACGAAGCGGCCACACCGCCCGGCGGATCATCAGGAAATCGCGCTTGAGGGCGTGCAGCTCTCCTATGTGCTCCGGATCGGGTTTCGCAACGACGTCGTCCTCGAGCGCCTCCAGGCTTTCTCCATAGCTTTCCAGCTTCGGGAAGTACCCGTCGATGATGGAATCGATCAGCGCGTAACACAGATAGTCCGCGTCGGATGACCGGATGCGGCCGGCAGCATCGTACAGACGCTTGCGGACGGCCGCAAAACAGTCGCCGGGGCGTTCCTGGAACGTGAGCAGGAGGCCCGATCCGAGGAACATGGAGACCTGCTCCGTCTCGGCGATCGCCTCCTTGACCATCGAGCGCGCGACGATGAAGACGTATTCGCCGTAGTCCTCCGCCTTCGGCCTCTGGTGGACGCTCACCACGTCCTCTAGCGCCAGCCTGTGGAGCGAAAACGCCTCACCCAGCGCGCGAAGCAGCTCGATATTCGCAAGCCCCGAAACATCGACCCACAGCACCTTGCCCTCGCCGCGCAGGGCGACGATTTCGTCGGCCGTCGAGACGTCGTGTTCGGTGATGGTGTCCGTATTGTAGGTAAGGACGTGAATCTGCGAGGAAACCGCGTCTTCGGGCGCCTCGAGTTTACCGGGAAGCGTGCCGGGCACATTTACCCGATCGATGCCGAAGAGTTGGCCTTTCTGGCGCCCGGCGTCATCGTTCTCAGATGTCGAACCGGTCGATTTCGCCATAAATCCGCCTCCAAGCGGTGCCTGATGAGAGCCGCAGCCCCGAAACAACGGCCAAATATTGGTGCTTAACGGCGTTAAGTACAGGTTTTATGTGTTATATCAACGCAACTTGCGGGCGGTGGCTGTCGCCCCTATATAACCGCTGAACACCTAGTTCTTCGAATCATGAGGGGGCCGGTTCGCTGGAACTTCACAGTTTCATTGAACTTCCGGGTGCCAGAGCGGCCCGGCCGGCCTGCCGGAAATGAGAGGTTTGAAAATACATGTCTAAAGTAATCGGAATCGATCTCGGGACGACGAACTCGTGCGTCGCGGTCATGGAGGGCACGAGCCCCAAGGTCATCGAGAATGCCGAGGGCGGGCGCACGACGCCGTCGATGGTGGCATTTACCGATGAGGGCGAGCGGCTTGTCGGCCTGCCCGCGAAACGCCAGGCAGTCACCAACCCCGAGAACACGCTGTTCGCGATCAAGCGGCTGATCGGCCGACGCTTCGACGACAAGACGGTCGCCAAGGACCAGAAGCTGGTGCCGTACAAGATCGTCAAGGCCGACAATGGCGACGCCTGGGTCGAGGCGCATAACGAGAAGTATTCCCCATCCCAGATTTCCGCTTTCATTCTGCAGAAAATGAAAGAGACGGCGGAAGCCTATCTCGGCGAGACGGTCGAGCAGGCGGTGATCACCGTTCCCGCCTATTTCAACGACGCGCAGCGTCAGGCGACGAAAGACGCCGGCAAGATTGCCGGTCTCGACGTGCTCCGCATCATCAACGAGCCGACGGCCGCGGCCCTCTCCTACGGTCTCGACAAGACCGAAGGCAAGACCATCGCCGTCTATGACCTCGGCGGTGGCACGTTTGACATCTCGGTGCTCGAGATCGGCGATGGCGTGTTCGAGGTGAAATCCACCAACGGTGACACGTTCCTCGGCGGTGAGGACTTCGACATGCGGCTGGTGGACTATCTGGCCGACGAATTCAAGAAGGAGCAGGGCATCGACCTGCGCGGCGACAAGTTGGCGCTGCAGCGGCTGAAGGAAGCGGCCGAGAAAGCGAAGATCGAGCTGTCGTCCTCGTCGCAGACCGAGGTCAACCTGCCTTTCATCACCGCGGACCAGTCCGGCCCGAAGCATCTGACCATGAAGCTGACCCGGGCGAAGCTGGAGAGCCTCGTCGACGATCTTATTCAAAAGACCGTCGGGCCATGCGAATCGGCAATCAAGGATGCAGGTCTCAAGGCCGCGGAAATCGACGAGGTGGTCCTCGTCGGCGGCATGACGCGCATGCCCAAGGTCATCGATACGGTCAAGAACATCTTCGGCCGCGAGCCGCACAAGGGCGTGAACCCGGACGAGGTCGTGGCGGTCGGTGCAGCGATCCAGGCCGGCGTCCTGCAGGGCGACGTCAAGGACGTGCTTCTGCTCGATGTCACACCGCTTTCGCTCGGCATCGAGACGCTTGGCGGTGTGTTCACGCGGCTGATCGAACGCAACACGACCATCCCGACCAAGAAAAGCCAGGTCTTTTCGACGGCGGAGGACAATCAGAACGCGGTGACCATCCGGGTGTTCCAGGGTGAACGCGAGATGGCCGCCGACAACAAGATGCTGGGCCAGTTCGATCTCGTCGGCATTCCGCCGGCGCCGCGCGGCGTTCCGCAGGTCGAGGTCACCTTCGACATCGACGCCAACGGCATCGTCAACGTCTCGGCGGCGGACAAGGCGACCGGTAAGGAACAGTCGATCCGCATCCAGGCGTCCGGCGGCCTGTCCGACACTGACATCGAAAAGATGGTGAAGGACGCCGAAGCGCACGCGGAAGAGGACAAGAAGCGCCGCGAGGGCGTGGAAGTCCGCAACCAGGCGGAGGCGCTTCTGCATTCGACGGACAAGACGCTCGAGGAGCTTGGCGACAAGATCTCCGACAGCGACAAGAGCACGATCGAGGCGGCAAGCGCGGAGCTGAAAACGGCGCTCGAAGGCGAAGACAACGACGCCATCAGCCAGAAGATGGATGCCCTCGCCCAGGCCTCGATGAAGCTTGGCGAAGCCATGTATCAGGCGGCACAGGCCGAAGGTGACGCGGGCGGCGAAGCCGGCGACACAGCGGCCTCGGGCGGTGACGATGTGGTTGACGCCGACTTCGAGGAAGTGAAAGACGACAAGGACGACGGGGACAGCAAGAAGTCTGCGTAGGTCCTTGATGAGCAAAACGCGATGAGCCTGGCCCGCGGGAGATCTTGCTGCTCCGCGGGCTTGGCTCATTTGCGCATCTGACGCGAACAAATATGGCAAAACGGGATTATTACGAGGTCCTGGGCGTTTCGCGGAGCGCCGAAGACGTCGAGATCAAGCGGGCGTTTCGAAAGCTCGCCAAGGACTATCATCCCGACCGCAACCCCGGTGACGCCGAAGCCGAAGTCCGCTTCAAAGAGGTCAACGAGGCCTACGAAGCGCTGAAAGACCCCCAGAAACGCGCGGCCTACGACCAGTTCGGGCATGCCGCGTTCGAGGGCGGCGGGCCCGGCGGCCCCCATGGGTTCAGCGGCGACTTTTCGGCATCCATGTCGGAGATCTTCGACGATCTGTTCGGCGAGTTCATGGGCGCGCGGCGCGGGGGCAAACGCACCATGCGCGAGCGTGGCGCGGACCTGCGTTACAATCTGGAGATTTCCCTGCGCGACGCCCATGACGGCAAAAGCGCACAGATCCGCGTGCCGTCGAGCATCATCTGTGAGACCTGCGGCGGGACCGGCGCCAAGCCCGGCACCACCCCTAGCACCTGCCGCACATGCGGCGGCACTGGCAAGGTGCGCGCTTCTCAAGGGTTCTTCACCATCGAGCGCATGTGCCCCGCCTGTCAGGGCCGGGGCGAGATCATCGACGATCCGTGTCCGGACTGTCACGGCGCGGGCCGCGTGACCAAGGAGCGCACGCTGTCGGTCAATATTCCCGCCGGCGTCGAGGATGGCACGCGCATCAGGCTCGCGAACGAAGGGGAAGCTGGTCTGCGCGGCGGTCCGCCGGGAGACCTTTACATTTTCCTGTCGATCACGCCGCACGAGTTCTTTCAGCGCGACGGCGCCGACATCTTTTGCCGTGTGCCGATTTCCATGACGACGGCGGCGCTTGGCGGCCACATCGAGGTTCCGACCGTCGAGGGCGGGCGCAGCCGGGTCAAGGTTCCCGAAGGGTCCCAGACCGGCAAGCAGTTCCGGCTGAAGGGCAAGGGCATGCCCATTCTGCGCGCCAAGTCGACCGGCGACATGTACATCCAGGTCGAGGTCGAGACTCCGCGAAACCTAACGCGCAAGCAAAAGGAAATCCTCAAAGAGTTCGAAGACGCCTCGTCCGACGCGACCAATCCGGATTCGTCCGGCTTCTTCGCCCGCGTAAAGGAATTCTTCGAAGGGATGGGCGAGTGAACGCGAGCGAGCGCCTGATCGTTGCGCTCGATGTGCCTGCGCCGGACGACGCCCGCACCCTCATTTCAAAAATCGGCGCCCATGCGGGCGTCTGGAAGATCGGCCTCGAGCTGCTGTTTTCCGGCGGTGCGGACCTGGCGCGCGAACTCGCCGACGCCGGGCAGAACGTCTTTGTCGATGCCAAACTGCTTGATATCCCACACACCGTCGAACGCGCCACCGCCAACATCGCGGCCATGGGCGCGACGTTCCTTACCGTGCACGGCCACGACATCAAGACGATGCAGGCCGCCATGCGCGGACGCGAAGGCAGTGACCTGAAGCTTCTTGCCGTGACGGTGCTCACAAGCCTGGATGCGGCGGACCTCGAACAGCAGGGCAGCCGCATGAGCCCGGCCGACCTGGTGCTGCACCGGGCAAAACTGCGTAAGGAAGCCGGGTTCGACGGCGTCATAGCATCGGGCCAGGAAGCGGCGCAGATCCGGCAAGCGACGGGACGCGATTTTCTCATCGTCACGCCCGGCATTCGCCCCGCCGGAACCGATGTCGGCGATCAGGCGCGGGTGATGACGCCGACCCGCGCCATTGCGGCCGGCGCCGACTATCTCGTGGTCGGACGTCCGATCACCCAGGCCGACGACCCCGCCGCCGCGGCGGCGGCAATCGCGAACGAAATCGACGCAGCACTGGCGGCCTGAGTCGCCCCTCCCCGCCTGACCAAAAAACTTGCCCGGCAACTCCCGCGCGCCTATTGCTGGCCCGTCGACGGGAGCGGGGCTGAAAGCAATGAACTGGTGGGCGCTTTTTCTGCTCTGGTTGGCGGGCATCAACCTGCGCATCACGATGCTGGCCGTTCCCCCGCTCATCCCGTTCATTCACCAGGACCTGGTCCTGAGCGGAAAGGCGGTCGGCGCGCTGAACGGCCTGCCGGTCCTCATCCTCGGGCTCGGCGCCTTGTTCGGATCCCTTCTGCTTGCCCGGACCGGCGCAATCCGCGCGCTCATTGCCGGTCTGGCAATCGCCGCGGCGGCGGGCGCATTGCGCGGGCTGGGGCCAGACCTTTCGGTGCTGTTCGTGATGACCGGCCTCATGGGACTCGGTATCGCCATCATGCAGCCGGCGATGCCGACCCTCGTCGCCCATTGGTTTTCGAACCACGCCGGGCTCGCGACCGCGGTTTACGTCAACGGTCTGCTGGTCGGCGAGATCATCGGCGTGGCGACAGCGAGCACCGTGGCATCCTGGCTCAGTGGCTGGGGATGGGCGTTCGTGGTCTTCTCGCTGCCGCTTGCGGCCAACATTCTCGCGCTTGGCGGCGCGCTGCGGGCGGGGCGCGTCAAACGTCCCGGCTTGCGCGGCAAGGCGGCGCCGGACGGTTGGGTGCCGGACTGGCGCAATCTGACCATGCTCGTCTGCGGTCTGATCCTGGGGGGTGCAGGTTCCATCTATTTCGCCACCAACGCGTTTCTCCCCGACTTTCTCCACGCGACCGGCCGCGACCACCTCGTGGATCAGGCCCTGACGGCCCTCAATGTCGGTCAGCTTCCGGCGTCTCTCCTACTGCTCATCTTTGCGGACAGGCTGGTCGGCAAACGCTGGCCGTTGATCGCCAACGGATTGATGTCATTCGCCGTGGTAACGGCCCTGGCACTCAGCACCGGCACAACCGACGTGATCATCTTCTCCGCGCTTGTCGGGTTCTGTGCCTCGAGTTTCCTGATCCTGGTCCTCGCGCTTCCGCCACTGCTCGCACCGACCCATGACGTGCATCGCTTCTCCGCCGGTGTCTTCTTCATCGGTTACACCTCGACGTTCGTCACGCCGGTGATCAGCGGCACGCTGTGGGACGCCACCGAGCGCCCGGAAACAGCGTTCGTGCCGATCGCGCTCATGGGACTTGTCGTCGTTCTGCTTGCCAGTACTCTGAACATCTCCAAGACCCGCCACCAACCATCCATCACAGAAGGGGAAACCTGACATGCCCAAAGGCTATGTGATTGTCCATGTGACCGTGAACGACGCAGACAACTATCCGACCTACGCCGCTGCGGCGAGCGAGGCGCTAAAGCCTCATGGCGGTCGGTTTCTCGCCCGGGGCGGAAAGGCCGAAACGCGTGAAGGAGAGTCGCGCAGCCGGCACGTGATCATTGAGTTCGACAGCTACGACAAGGCCGTGGAATGGTACGAATCTGAGGACTATGCGCCCGCTCTCGCCATGCGCAAGGCGTGGGCCGACGCGGACCTCGTGATCGTCGAAGGCGCAGACTAGCGGACTAGAAGTCTTCAGGCTCCACGCCTTCGATGGCGCATGCCGCGCGGTACGTGTTGCGCAGCAGACAGGCAATCGTCATCGGACCGACGCCGCCCGGCACAGGCGTGATCGATCCGGCAACGCGCGCGGCCCCGGCGAAATCGACATCGCCGACGAGCCGGCCCTTGCCGTCGTCGCTCTCGATGCGGTTGATTCCGACATCGATCACGCAGGCGCCAGGCTTGATCCAGTCGCCCTTCACCATTTCTGGACGGCCGACCGCCGCCACGACGATGTCCCCCAACCGGGCCACGGAGGGCAGATCGCGCGTGCGCGAGTGGCATAAGGTGACGGTGCAGTTCTCCTGCAACAAAAGTTGCGCGACCGGTTTGCCCACGATGTTCGAGCGGCCGATGATAACCGCATGCGCGCCCGTCAGATCGTCGAGCGCGGACCTGGCCAACATGACACAGCCGACCGGCGTACAGGGAAACAGACCGGGCTGACCGATCGCCAGCTTGCCCGCATTGACGGTGGTGAACCCGTCCACGTCCTTTGCCGGGTCGATCGCCTGAATAACCGCATTCTCGTCGATATGACCGGGCAGCGGCAGCTGCACCAGAATGCCGTGCACTGCCGAGTCCGTGTTGAGCTTCGCGACGAGGTCGAGCAACTCCGCTTGAGACGTCTCCGCCGGCAGCTTGTGTTCGAACGACGCCTTGCCGGCGCCCCGCGTGTGCTTGCCCTTGCTGCGCACATAGACGTGGCTGGCGGGATCGTCACCGACGATGACAACCGCGAGGCCCGGCGTGATGCCATGGGTCTCCTTCAGCCGGGAAACCGCCTCCGCCACTCTGCTGCGCAGCTCCGCGGCAATGGCTTTTCCGTCGATGATCTTTGCGTCCGACATGCTCTCCCCCGAACGGCCCGTTGGCCGGACCTTCAGCCCCATATTGCAAGCCTGCTCTTCACGGCTTCTTCCAGCAGGCGTGCATCTCCCTCAACCAGAACCGATTTCAGCCGCGATTTGCCGCCCGACACGAGGCGTACCGCAGACACGCCGACGTCGAGCCATCCGGCCACCAGTCGGACAAGCGCGTCGTTCGCCTTGCCCTTTTCCGGTACCGCACGCACCCGCGCCCTGATAACGGTTTCGGATCCGAATTGCTCCGCTCCCTCGATACTGTCCCGAGATGATCCGGGTGTGAGCCTGATTTTCAGTGTGAGTCCCTCGGCGCCACATCGCCAGGGCGCACCGGCATCGAGGGCCATCGCGATCAGAGGACCGCTGGAGCAATGACACCCCACAACACAACGCTTCTGATAAAGATTATGAGAAGGATCAGAACTACGGGTGTGATATCGATACCCCCGAGATCAGGAACGTAGCGCCGCAAGGGCCTGAGCGCCGGCTCCGTGAGCCGATATAGGGCATCGGTGACCAGATACACAAATCGATTTTGCGTGTTGACCACGTTGAACGCGATCAGCCAGCTCAAGACCGCGCTGGCGATTATCACCCACATGTAAAGCCTAAGGAGCATGTCGATAAATTGAAGGAGCGCAAGCATCTTCAGATGAACCTTTCTTCTGCGGTACGGCACATGGTGTAGCGGCACGGCGAACGGCCTGCAAGACTTTGAAACCGCCTCACCCATTTGTGCATTACCTTGACAGGTTCATGGCGCCGCACGTAAATGGCGGAGCGACAGCAGAGCCTGGGGCCGTAGCTCAGTTGGGAGAGCGCCACGTTCGCAACGTGGAGGTCGGCGGTTCGATCCCGCTCGGCTCCACCAGGTTCTCTCAGGGGCCCGTTGAGGGACCGCGGCGGCGCCGGTTCGGACCGGCAGCCGATCCATCCAGTCGAGACACCGACATGCAGGGCCAACTGGCAAGAATTGCTCAAGCCGACGCCATGCAGGGGTCGCGGTCGCAAGGCGCCTGTTTTGCATGACGTTGCCCTAAAAGTCGCCAATCTGAGCTTCAGCTTCGAGGCGGATTGCGTCCTCGAAGACATCAGTTTCGCCATTCCGAAAGCGAGCTTTTGTGCGGTTCTCGGGCCCAACGGCGCCGGAAAGACGACGCTCATTGCCCTGTTGACACAGCTTCTGGCACCACAGGCGGGCACAATCGAGATACTGGGTATCGACGCGGGACGGCAGCCCGTCAAAGTGCTCGCAAGTCTCGGTGTCGTCTTTCAGACGCGCGCGCTGGACCTCGATCTCACGGTGCTGGAGAACCTCCGGTATCAGGGTGCACTGCGTGGGATGCCCGATGCCCTTGTCCGGACCCGCGCCGACGAAGACCTGGCGCGCCTCGGCTTGTCCGACCGGGCCGACAAGCTCCTGCGTACACTCTCTGGCGGTCAGATTCGCCGTGTCGAAATCGTGCGCGCCCTGCTGCATCGGCCATCGCTTCTGCTGCTGGACGAGCCGACCGTGGGTCTGGACCCGGCGACGCGGCGGGAGATCCATGGGCATGTTCTGTCCCTGCGTGCCGAAGGGGTTGCAAGTCTATGGTGCACACACCTTTTTGACGAAGTGGTCCCGGACAGCCGGCTGATTGTTCTCGACCACGGGAAGGTACTGGCGGACGATGTTGCCGATCGCGTGTTGCAGAACACCGGCGCCGCGACCATCGCCGATGCATTCGACCGCCTGACCGGAAGCGCACGTCCGGCGGCAACGGCATGAGCATGTCCGCGCCAGAGTCCGCCGCCTCGGACGCAACGCCCACGCGCCTGCGTTACTTCTGGTGCCTGCGCGGCATTGCCCGGCGTGAGTGGTTGCGGTTTTTCCGGCAACGCGCGCGCTTCGTTGCCGCGCTCGTCCGGCCGCTGCTCTGGCTGGTGATATTCGCCGCCGGGCTCCGCACGCTCGTGGAAATCCCGATCGTGCCGCCGTATGGGGCCGCGGTTCCCTATGACGCCTACATCACGCCGGGCCTGATCGCCATGGTCCTGCTGTTCAACGGCATGCAGTCGTCCCTGTCTCTTGTCTACGACCGCGAGATGGGCTCGATCCGCGTCTTGCTGGTCAGCCCCTTCCCGAAATGGTTCCTGTTGCTGTCCAAACTGCTGGCTGGCGTGATTGTGTCGCTACTGCAGGTTTACGCATTTCTCGGAGTTGCGTGGGTGTTCGGCGTCCACCTGCCGGTGCTCGGCTATCTGTCCGTGCTTCCGGCGCTGGTGCTTTGCGGACTGTTGCTCGGCGCGCTCGGGCTGCTTCTGTCGTCACTCATCCGCCAGCTTGAGAACTTTGCCGGCATCATGAATTTCGTGATTTTTCCCCTGTTTTTCGCGTCGTCTGCGCTCTATCCGCTGCCTGTAATGGCGGCGAACAGCCCGATGTTGGCGGCGATCGCTGCGTTCAACCCGTTCACCTCCTGCGTCGAGCTCATTCGTTTCGCCCTCTACGGTCAGGTCAATCCGCAAGCTCTCCTCATGGTGGTGAGTGCGACGCTTGTGTTCTTTGTGGCCGCGGTCTTCGCGCACAACCCGACCCACAACCTTTTCGCGCGCCGCACCCGAAGCGCCGGATAGACGCAATCTCGCAAACCTTTGAACGCGATTTTCCCGCGAACACGGTGGACGGCATCGGAACCAGCGGCGATACTGCGACCGAGTTCTGAATTGGCAATTCCTGACATCGAGGTTGTTATGGATTGGGAAAAACCAAGGTTTGAAGAGGTCCCCTGCGGTTTCGAAGTTACGATGTATCTTCCTGCCGAGCTTTAGGCGTGGTCATGTCTTGGGCCACGGGTGTCCGGGACGATGACGGACCAAAACCCTTCTGATCAGCTGAGAATTATCGTGCTGGGCGCGGGCGCCGGAGGCGGTGTACCGCAGTGGAACTGCAATTGCGCGGTGTGCGTCGCGGCGCGTTCGAATGCCTCGAATGTCCTGCCCCGGACCCAGTCCTCGATTGCGGTCAGCGCGGACGGCGAAAACTGGTGTGTCGTGAACTGTTCGCCCGACATCCGGCAGCAGATCCTGAACACCCCTTGCCTGCACCCGCGTGATCCGCAAACGTTTGGGCGGCGGGATACCCCGATCCATTCGGTGGTGCTGACGAACGGGGATGTCGATCACATTGCGGGCCTGTTGATCCTGCGGGAGAAACAGCCGTTTCGGCTTCTGGCGACGCCGGACATCCAACACATGTTGCGCGAGAACCCGATCTTCGATGTTCTCGATCCGTCATATGTGGTGCGGGAAGACCTGCCCATCGATGCAGGCGTCGAGGTGGCGCCGCAGCTGAGGATGGAAGCGTTTCTCGTGCCGGGAAAAGTGCCCCTTTTTCTGGAGGGGTCAGCGCAAGACGGCGCCGGTCCGCCGGAAATCGGTATTGAAACGGAATACACGATCGGTCTGAAGATCGGACATAGCCGGTCCGCGCGGCACTTTTTCTACATCCCCGGCTGCGCCGCCCTGCCGAACGACCTCAAGGCGCGCGTGCGCGGTGCAGCACTGCTGTTGTTCGACGGGACCGTATGGGAGAATGAGGAGATGATCGCCAAAGGCGTGGGCGCAAAGACGGGCCGGCGCATGGGGCACATGTCCATCTCAGGCGCGGAAGGGTCGATGGCAGGGTTCGCGAGCCTCGATGTCCGGCGCAAGGTGTTCGTCCATATCAACAACACCAACCCTGTGCTGTTCGATGATTCGCCCGAACGCGGGCATGCCGAGAGCGAGGGCTGGGAGATCGCGTTCGACGGAATGGAGATTGTCCTGCAATGAGTCCAGGCGCACGATCCAAGGAACTATTGTCGCCGGACGCGCTGGAGGCAGAACTCCGGCGAATCGGCGCCGAGCGGTATCATATCCACCACCCGTTTCATCATCTGTTGCACCAGGGCAAGCTGAACCGCGACCAGGTCCGCGCCTGGGCACTCAACCGCTATTGTTATCAGGCGGCGATCCCTCTCAAGGACGCGTCTATAGTTGCCCGCATGGACGATCCGGCGCTGCGCCGCGAGTGGCGCGAGCGCATCATCGACCATGATGGCGATCAGGACGATGAAGGCGGCATTCGGCGCTGGCTGGCACTCACGGACGATCTGGGGCTTGACCGGCCCTACGTCGTCTCGCGTGCGGGCGCGCTTCCCGCGACCCGTTTCGCGGTCGAAGCCTACATTCACTTCGTGCGCGAGCGCACCCTTCTGGAAGCGGTCGCGTCATCGCTGACAGAGCTGTTCTCGCCGCAGGTCATCTCCGAGCGTGTCTCGGGCATGCTCACGGGCTATGATTTCATCAGCGAAGACACGCTGCGCTACTTCAACAAGCGGCTCACCCAGGCGCCCCGGGATTCCGAATTCGCACTGGACTATGTCCGCCGCCATGCGCTCCGGCCCGACCAGCAGGCCGCCGTTCTGGACGCGCTGCGGTTCAAGTGCGACGTCCTGTGGGCGCAACTCGACGCGCTTCATTTCGCCTATGTCGAGCCGGGCCTCGTACCGCCCGGTGCGTATGACCCGAACGAGGACGTCAAATGAGCCAGCGCCGGCACGCCCTCGACGACGTCTCCATCCCGCGCCTACGCCGAGGCGTGCGGCTGAAGCATGACACCGTCCGCGAAAAATGGACTTTGCTCGGACCGGAACGGATATTCGAGCTTGATCCGATTGCCGTGGAAATCGTCAAACGGATCGACGGCAAACGCGACCTGTCGGCGATCGTCGACGAGCTCGCGGACATCTACAATGCCGGGCGCGACCAGATCATGGCCGACGTCCAGGAGTTCCTCGGACAACTTGCCGAGCGGCGCGCGATCGAGACGTCACCGCCGTCCCGCGTATCATGAACACGCCTAAAACCCATCCCGAGCCGCCGTCAGTCCTCCTTGCGGAACTGACGCACCGGTGTCCACTCCGGTGCCCCTACTGCTCAAACCCGCTCGAACTCGAGCGGCGTTCAGCGGAACTCACAACGCAGGACTGGAAGCGCGTGCTCGGCGAGGCAGCCGCGCTCGGCGTGCTCCAGGTTCATTTCTCGGGCGGCGAACCGACGGCTCGAACTGATATCTGCGATCTTGTCGCCCACGCGCGCGAGGTGGGGCTCTACTCGAATCTCATCACCTCGGGCGTGCTCATGAACGACGGCCGGCTGGA